>JAITDV010000503.1 GCA_031282385.1 Planctomycetaceae bacterium
GACCACCCCTAACCCCTCCGAAGGAGGGGAATAAGAAGACCCCTCCGAAGGAGGGGAATAAGAAGACCCCTCCGAAGGAGGGGAATTAAGAAGACCCCTCCGAAGGAGGGGAATGAGAAGACGCCTCCGAAGGAGGGGTCAGGGGTGGTTTCCTACAGGTTATCGCAAAGGTCTATTTTAATCAGTCGTTTAATTGGATAAACAAACTCCTAACCCAAAACTTAAACCCGTCCATGCCAAATCCAAAAGAATTTTTAATATCTTGCACAAATAAATTCAACAACGCAATGGAAGGTTCAAACCGGCGGATAGTAATTTGTGCCGGAACCGGTTGTGTTGCAAACGGTTCGCTCGAGTTATTCCACAACCTCGAAAATAAAATCAAAGAAGCCGGTCTAAACGTAAAAGTATTGCTAAACTATGAAGATGATAATCCGCAGAAAAAATCCGCAAATGTAGATTGGTTGCGTCTTTCAAAAAGCGGTTGTCAAGGTTTCTGCCAAATGGGACCGTTATTGTCAATAGAACCAGATAAAATCCTCTACACTAAAGTCAAATTGAATGACCTCGACGAAATTATAGAAACAACTATCAAAAACAAAAAAATTATTGAACGGCTACTATATATTGACCGGCACAACAACAACCAAAAATGTAAAGGTCAACACGAAATTCCTTTCTATCAAAAACAAACCCGCTTAACTCTAAAACCTTGCGGAGTATTTGAACCCGAAGACATCTACGAATATATTGCCAATCGCGGTTATGAGGCGGCTCTTACGGCTTGGACGGAAATGACGCCTGATTCTGTTTGTGATGAGTTGGTTGCGTCTGGACTTAGAGGACGCGGCGGAGGAGGATTCCCAACTGGAAAAAAATGGCAATTTGCACTTAAAGAAAAAAATCCCGTTAAATACGTTATTTGCAACGCCGATGAAGGCGACCCTGGTGCATTTATGGATCGAAGCGTAATGGAAGGTAATCCTCACAGTGTTATCGAAGGAATGATGATTGCGGCGCGTGGGATAGAGGCGACGGCAGGTTATATTTATGTGCGTCTTGAGTATCCGCTCGCAGTCCAACGTGTTCGCCGTGCAGTTGCTGACGCGGAAAAGTTGGGCATTCTTGGCGATAACGTTTTCAACACGGGTAAACCCTTCCGCGTACACGTAATGGAAGGTGCGGGGGCGTTTGTGTGCGGTGAAGAAACCGCGCTTATTGCGTCAATTGAAGGTGATCGCGGAATGCCGCGTCCCAAGCCGCCCTTTCCGGCACAAAGCGGATTGTGGGGTAAACCGACAGTGATAAACAATGTTGAAACTCTTGCGGCGGTACCTTATATAATTTTGAACGGGGCAAAAAATTATCGTAGTGTTGGTACGGAAGGTTCGCCGGGGACAAAAACATTTGCACTGACGGGACATGTTGTTAACACGGGGTTGATTGAGGTACCTTTTGGGACTACGTTGCGGGAAATTATTTTTGACATCGGCGGAGGAGTAATAGATAAAAACGGAAATATCTCAAACGATAACTTCAAAGCTGTACAAATCGGCGGTCCTTCAGGCGGTTGCTTGACCGAACAACATCTTGATTTGCCGTTGGATTTTGATTCGTTGCGCGGGGTTGGGGCAATGGTTGGTTCGGGCGGTTTGGTTGTGATGAATAAGGGAACGTGTATGGTTCAAATGGCACGGTTTTTTATGAAATTTACGCAAAACGAATCTTGCGGAAAATGTTTGCTTTGCCGCGACGGAACAAGACAAATGTTAGCTTTGCTTGATGACATTATTTCAGGCAATGGAACACAAGAAACGCTTGATGTTTTGGGGCAAGTTGCGAGGACGGTTTCCAAAGGGTCGTTGTGTGCGTTGGGCAAGACTTCGCCGAATCCGGTTCTTTCGACTATGCGCAATTTTCGCGATGAACTTTACGCACATGTATTCCAGAAACGTTGTCCGGCAAGTCAATGTAAAAATTTAGCAAAACCGGAAATCCTAGCAGACAAATGTAAAGGTTGTACGGCATGCGCTAAAAAATGTCCGGTCAGTGCAATTACCGGTGAACGCAAAACCGCGCACGTCATTGACGCCGAGAAATGCATAAAATGCGGAGAATGCGCCAGAAATTGCAAATTCAATGCGATCATTGGCGTATGATAGGTTGTGCTCTAAACTGTTTGTACTATAATTTGCGGGACTCCAGAGCGTAAATGCCTGATTTCCGATAGGTAAGCAGGCAACGGCAAGGGAAATTAAAATGTGAACAGTATAAATAGTTTAACATGAGTTCAGTATATCTAAAATTTATTTGATGAAGAGGTGATTTTGTTACATGAGTACATTGATTTATTTTGCATCGGGTGCGTTCAAGCCGGAGTATGAGAACTTACCTTTTGACAATATTTATTTGATAGATTTATGGAGCTTCAAGAATAAGGCAAAAAAATTCGAAAACCCCAACGACTACATTGAATTTGAACCGTTACGAATCGGTAAAGTTACATGTGTCAACTCGGAATGTCTAAAAGCAGTTAATTATCTCAAATCGCAAAATGTCAAAGCGGATTGTTACGTTACGGCAAATACAAGTTGTCATTCGCGTCCGAAACGGTGTCCTTTGGGATTGCCTTTTTTTATTGGTTATGTGATGCCGATTTTGAAAGACGATTATGTTCACATTACAAATTTAAAAAAATACTACGGCAGTACAGATAAAAATGTAATAGATTTACCTTATGAAATTGATCAGATAACAAAAGACGACAATCGCTATATTGATCCCGCAATTTTTGTACATGGTAATACCAAAGACGTAGAGATTTTTCGAATGAGAAAAAAATGCGAGGTTGTCAATATTGCAATAGATTCCAAGATAAAAATTTCGGTTATACGCGACAGTATTTGGAATTATTATGACAAATTGGATTTAGTAGTACATTCGGTTTCTGATTTTGAACGCCGTAATTTTTTTGACAGAATACCCAAAGTAATAACATGGAATCATCTTGTTAGATCAAAACGGGTTTATTGTTTGTATTCGTTATCTGAAAATGTGTGGCAATCAAAATTTGAAATAAGTAACGACCTTGACGCCATATTTGCGCATTGCGTTCAAAATAAAATCAACAAAGTAGGATTCATGCCTTGGGGAAACGGAAACTACAACGTATTCGTAGAAAAAATCCAAAATTATAAAAACAAATATCCAAAAGAAATCATATTGTTCCACCTAAATAAAAACGACTACAAAGAACTAACAACAAAATACGCAATCAAATCAAAAAATACGCATAACACTTAATAGACCTTTTCTCTAACCTAAAAATACATCAACGCAACAAAAAAACTACAACGAAAAACCGCCTTTAACTCTTCCGAAACCACCCCTAACCCCTCCAAAGGAGGGGAATAAGAATATGCCTCCGAAGGAGGTGAATAAGATGAAGCCTCCGAGTGAGGAGAATAAGAAGACGCCTCCTTCGGAGGGGTCAGGGGTGGTCTCCTACAAGTTAGCAAAAGGTCTAATTTTATATCATCTCATGCGGTTGAATTGATTTGCTGAAAATTGTAAAAATTAGAAGTTAGAAACAACAACGGTTTCAAATTAAACAATCAATATTTATTTTATCATTTGGGTTGTATGCCAACCATTTTTATTGATTGTGATTCTTATGAATCCGTTATCTAGTGTTGAGTGGACGTTAAAATTTTGCTTGCGGTAACTCTCAATTGAAATTGCGCGATGCGTAAAAGCTCCGTCGTTGATTATTAATAATTTCGGTGTTGTTTGTTTTATTAACGGTTCCGTAACATCCGACTTGCCGCCGTGATGAGGAATCATCATTATGTCGCTGTGAATAGGTTGTTGTTTAAGAAACGGTACTTTGATTTTGTTGTCTAAATCCGCCGGCAACAATACCGAAACGCCGCGATGCACAAATCGCAATACTAAACTTGTTGTATTTGTATCTTCACCTTCAAGTCCGTTTTTCGGCGGATGTAGTATTATTGAATCCGGTAAACTATACTTTGACAAATCATCTCCTGTACCGATTTCAATAATGGGTATGTTGTATTTTTGCAATTGTTTTTTTAATTGCATTGTTGTTTCGTAACTTTGGATGTGTTTTTTGTCCACTGGTTTTAAAAACATATAAGGCGAAACCAACACCACACCAACATCAAACCGCTCAATTATTTTCTCCAATCCGTTAAAATGATCACGATCAGGATGCGAAATCATAATCACATCAATTTTCATCTTCCCCAATCGCCAAACACGGCGGCTCAAAATATCCGCAACACGCCGAGGCGATGTTATACAACCGGCATCGTAAACAATCAGCTTTTTTGACGGCGTAGTAATCAACACACAATTACCATGACCAACCGCTAAAACATCCATCGTTAGTTTGTCCGAATAATATCTGCAAATATCAGAAACTAAAAATGAACCAAATCCAACAAAAAACCATATCAAAACAATAACCGCAATAACTAACCGCGACGGACAACGAAACGGCATTATCGTAACGAAAATAAAACCTACATAAAAAAATACATTCCACCACTCTGGAAATGAAATCACCCAATAATGACCGCCTAACCATTGAAAAAAAGCGATCATTTCAAAAAGTGCATTAAAAGAAAAATCTGCCAATACGCCAAAAAAATTTCCTACAAACGGAATTGATCCCGTTACCATTGTAATAAAACCGCTCATCATCGCCATATAAAGCGGAAACCAAAGAAACGTATTAACAAGAATAGCAATCGGCGAAAAAACATGAATTCGATCAATAATAAGCGGCGTTGAAATAGACCAAATAACCACGCCAATAATAAGCAATTGCAAACTACCATAAAAAAATTTCATAGATAAATTGTACAGAAGACTGTTGTCGCGATTGGCTTGTTCAATGAGAGACAACTCTGAGATACTTGAGTCATTTTTGTTGCGCAAAATCCTTTTTTTGAATAATCCTATAATCTCGCCCAAACTTGGCAACCAGAAAAACGCGGCTGTTGCAATATAGGACAATTGCGCGCCGAATTGAAAAAGCTCGGTAGGATTAAGAATAAGCGTAAATACGGCGGTTGCGCAAAATGAATTTACGCCGTAAGCACGCCTGCCTGTAAATTCTGCTATCGAGATTACTGTAATCAACGCAGTTGCACGAATTGCGGACGGCGCCATATTTGTAAGAAGAAGATATTGAACAACAATGCATACAATAAAAATCGCCGTTATCCGATTGCTCAAACCAAAAATTAAAAATAAACATCGAAAACAAATCGCAACAACCGCAACATGAAGTCCCGAAATCGCAAGAATATGCATCGTTCCCGTATCAATTAGATTTTGCCGCGTCTGCTCATCAACGCCTTCACGCAAGCCAAGCAGCATTGCCGATGCAAGCAATGCCGTATCCGGCGGCATTGTAGTCGAAAGATTTTGACTTGCCGTGTGACGAATAATACCAAGAATTTTTGTAACGTTAATTTTGCCTGACGAAATCACTGATACCGAATCCGGCGATTTGCCGTGAATAACACAAAGAATTCGTTGACTGCGAAGTTTGCCGGCGAAATCAAAATCATCAGGATTTTGCGGTTGGGCAGGTCGAGACAACGCACCGAAAATCTGAATCTCATTGCCAACCATCAAATCTGTTCTATTGCCATTTATTGTAACGAAAACGTTGCCGCATACATTTTTCCAAATTTGCCCGTCCCGTAATTTTTGAGCGCGGGCGGTAAATATAGTACGTTCTTCATCCGCAATAAAATTATCCGGTAACGGCGGAATTAAACGCGGTAACTCAGTAACTACCGCACGAATCCCTATCGGACGGCTTTCTTGAACAGCGTAAAATCCAAGATCGTTGTCGGCAAATCTATTCCAACGGTCATGATGCCAAAATCCAAAAACCGAAAAACAACATAAAAGTACAAACAAAGTCGAAAGAACTTGCCAACATTTGCAATGAAAAATTACACTTGATAAACCGGCAATTACGGTAAAAATTAACCAAAATTGCGGCGACGCAGAAATAAATTTGTCAAACAAAATTCCGCCTGCCGCCGCCATTAAAATCAAAGAAAACGGCTGATACAAAACCTCACGGCGTAAAATAACTCTTTCAGAATTTTCATTAACAATATCAACATTAAGTCCGTTCTCTGTAGGAGTTTTCACGTAATTGTATTTTTGCTAATCGCGTTTGGAACGACGGCTCAAGTTATGTTAATTTGCGTTAAATTTGCCGTGTTGAATTAGAGAATTAACAAACCAACACGGCAACAAATTTACTCGTTACTTTAAATCGGTTTTGATGAAGTTATCAAAATTTTCAGGATTGACAAATTAGACCTTTTCGCTAACCTGTAGGAGACCACCCTTGACCCCACCTTCGGAGGGGTCAAGGGTGGTCTCGGAGGAGTTAAAGGCGGTTTTTTTGTTGCGTTGATGTATTTTTAGGTTAGAGAAAAGGTCTATTTACTTTGTCCACGAAGTTGATACGAATTTGCATAAATTATTTAATTCGTGATCATTCGTGGACAAAATGAGTTTTTGAACTGTTCACACTTGAAAGGATGATTTGTATGAAATAATATCTACTTTTTTAGAGCTTCTACAATTTCATTTATGATGCGGTTTGTTTCATTGTATGCGATTTGGCAAGTGCCGACTTGGTGATGTCCGCCTCCGCCGTATTGCAGCATTAGATGTCCGATGTCAATATTGCATGTACGGTTTAACACACTGTAACCGCACGCAATCGCTACATTTTGTTTTGCCCTGCCGTCTGTTATCCACAACGATACATTTTGCTCAGGATAAAGTGCATAAACTGTAAAACGATTACTCGTGTAAATCGGATCAACATCACGCAAATCCGTAATAAGTACATTTTGATCCGTGCGTGAATGTTTTTTAACCATTGTTTCAAAAAGTATTGTCTGTTCGTTGTACAGATCAATTCTTTCTTTAACGTCGGGATGAGCAAGAATTTCTTCCAATTTAGAATGACGTAGATGATTTATGAACTCCAGCATCAATTCATAATTCGCGATACGGAATTGTCTGAACCGACCAAGACCAGTTCGCGGATCAGCAATAAAACCAATCAAAATCCAACCACTCGGATTACGAATATCTTCAATTGATAACTGTCCCGAATCAACCTTGTCAACAGCTTCAATCAATGGTTTAAATTGCGGCAATCGTTCTGAACCGTTGAAATATTCATAAATAATTCCGGCACAAGACGGCGCTTTTTTACTTAATCCTTTAACCGCGTGTGTCCAACCGACACGTTCTTCTTCGCTTGAGTGGTGATCAAACCACATTCCGCAACCATGAATATACGGTACATTGCATAATATATCGTTGCTTGTTGCCATAAATAAGCCATCTTGCAAATCTTTTGGATGGACAAATTTGACGTCATCAATCAAATTTTCCTCCTTCAAAAGCATTCCACAAGCCAATCCGTCAAAATCCGACCGTGTAACTAATCTCATAATTATACCTCTTCAATTAAATTCAATTATTAATTTTTTGTAACATAAATTACATTGCTGATATACTGCTGTTCGTACAGTATATGTTATCGACTCCTGCAGTTTATGGTCGAACAGTATAACCACACATATTAATTAAGACAAGCCCTATTAATAAAGAATACAAAACATCTAGTACGGTAGATTCTAAAATTTAATAATCAGAAATTTAATAATTTGTGTAGATTTATTGATTGAGTAGGCAATAATCTCCGATAATAACGGTTGTTATGGTTTTGACGATTATCTTATACTGTTCGTACATAAATTGCGTGGCTCAAGAGTGCGAAAGCCTGCTTTCCGATAGGTAAGTAGACGAAGGTAAAGGAAAATTCGAATGTGAACAGCGTAAAATTTCGTCAATAAAATTTACAATCGAACTACAAACTAAATTTTCAACTTTTCCAACTATCAAATGCAAAAAATAACAACCA
>JAITDV010000390.1 GCA_031282385.1 Planctomycetaceae bacterium
CTTGTCGCGGAAAACTTGGTGAAGATGGATTTCGCGATTTCAACACGTCCGATTTCAAAAATAATGAAGAACTTTTTTTGCCGGAACATTACCGCGACGATATTTATTCGTTTGTGCAAAACGCGGTTGCCGACAAAACGGAAATCGGACACAAAGCCACCGGCGACGGATTGATCGGAATCGCCAACTGGCATGCACTTGCCGATGCGGATGATGAAACAGATGATGCAGCAGAAATTGAAATTGAAATGTCCGGCGTCAATCTCGATGATTCTCAAACAATTGCCAAAGAGGTGTTGCCGCTTTCGCCGGGTGTTACAGCGGGAAATTCGCTCGATACGCTGGATTCGCAATATCTGCGCGGCGGACTTTTGGAGTTTTTGAGCCATTTGCCGGACATTTGCGTTTTCAATGACGAAGCGCATCACATTCATGAAACAAAAACAGGCGGTGTTGTTACCGAAGTCGAATGGCAAAATTCGCTCAATAAAATCTCTGAAAATAAAGGGCGAAATTTTGTACAAATTGATTTTTCCGCAACACCTTACGATGTAACCGGCAGCTCTGGAAGTTCCGGTCGTTCCGGCAAGACCGGCAACCGTACAAAACATTATTTTCCGCACATTATCACCGACTTTGATCTTTCGACAGCAATGCGTTGTGGTTACGTTAAAACATTCGTGCTTGACAAACGGAAAGAGCTTGCCTCGCTTGCCAATGAGGAACTCGATTTTCGGGCAAAACGCAGTGATTATCGCAAAGTGATTGATTTATCGGAAGGTCAGCGTTTGATGCTCCGCGCAGGACTTTCCAAACTTAATATTCTGGAACAGAATTTTGAAAACAAATATCCGAAAATGCTTGTAATTTGTGAAGATACGAAAGTGTCGCCGCTTGTTGTTGATTTTTTGAAACAAGAATGTTGTCTTACCGAAGAGGATATTATGCAAATTGATTCGGATCGAAAAGGTTCGATTCCCGCCGGTGAATGGGACAAAATAAAACAAAAATTATTTTCGCTTGATAAACTGCAACAACCGCGTGTTATTGTATCGGTGTTGATGTTACGTGAAGGTTTTGATGTGAGCAATGTTTGTGTGATTGTTCCGTTGCGGTCAAGTCAGGCGCCGATCTTATTGGAACAAGTATTGGGTCGGGGACTTCGTTTGATGTGGCGTGAACCGGAATACACTGAAATCAAAGCCGAAAACCGCCGCAATATTTTCGAACTAAAAAAAGAACCGCTCAATTATCTTGATACACTTTTTGTTGTCGAGCATCCGGCGTTTGAAAAATTTTACGAAGATTTAGACAAAGATTTAATCGGTGAAGATTCCCGTGTAAAACTCAATCGGGAACATATTCTCGGTGATATGATTCATGTCGGTTTGAAGAAAAATTATCAAGATTACGATCTGTTTTTCCCGCAAATCATTAAAGATAAAGAAGAAATATTAAACGGTACGGAAATTTCACTTGAAAAAATGTATCCGTTTCACGCTTTGACGCTGGATCACTTGAAACGGATAATTCCGAAAGACAATGCGGAACGTTTCGTGTCGGAAGAACAAAGTGTTAAAACACAATTCGGTGAATATAAAGTTACAGGCGAAATTTTCACCGCACAAAGTTATAACGAATATTTACAAAAAATGTTGAACACCATTACAACCAATCTTGCAAAACTCAGCGAAAACCGGCATAAAACACCCTTACCGTTAATGCAGATTGATCAAACATGTCTTGTCGCCGCTATCGATAAATTTATACGTACAAAATTATTCGATCAACCGTTTGACCCGCTGGAAAATAATTATTGGCGTGTCCTGATCCTTTCCCAAACGACCATTGTTGAATATATGATACGAGAATTTTCAAAAGCCGTTTACGATATGCAGAACAATATTGATGTGAACGAAGCGGTGGTTGAAAAGCGTTATTTCTCCGAAATAACAACCATAACGGGACGTAACAATTATTCGCTTCCCATTGTGAAATCCATTTACGAAAAAACATTTTATCCGTCGAACAAAGGCGGTTTGGAAAAGAAATTTCTGGAAACGGCAGACGCGGATTCTGAAGTGGAACGGATAATCAAAATTAACGAACACAAACACCTTTTCGCACGGTTTCGTTATCTTCGTTCTGACGGAATGTTGTCGTCTTATTTTCCCGACTTTTTGGTAAAAGCAGGCGGTATGATTTTTGTTGTTGAAACAAAAAGTTCAAACGCCACCGAAAATCCCGACGTGTTGAGCAAAAAACGTGCTGCTTTAGATTGGATTGACCGAATTAACGAACTGAAACCGGATGACCGGATGAACGCCGTTTGGAGCTATGTTCTTCTAACCGATACCAATTTCGACGAATTGCGCAGCAAAAATGCGGGAATGACCGAGATTCTGGAATACGGCAAACTGACCTACGCCAAAAATGAAGGAACCCTATTTTGAAACGGATGTTCCCTTTTTGGGAACTAAAATTTTATCAGATGCTTGAATTTATAGGGTTTTCAAAAAGATGTACCCCGTAAATGACTTAATTGGAGGCTAATTTACTTCCTCGTAATTGTCTATTTTATTAACCGCCGAGAACAAAAGAACCGTCCGCAGATTACGCCGATGTTCGCAGATTGTTTTGTATCATTTCACTCGAATGCCACATTCGAATAAAATGCTACCCTTGATTTTTCCAATGCTTTCGTGAAATTTAGTGCCTTTCGTGGTAAAAAATAAACGACGAAAAACTCGAAAGGACACGAACAAAAATGATATAATATTTTTCGATAAGGTAATAAGGTTGCTCTTGTGTAGGACATCGTTGCTATACTATAATCGTCAAGGAATGGGTTATTTCTTTGTGTTGCAACAAGAGTTATATTATTATTTTGTTTGTTGATTTTTTTCATTTTTTTTATGGAGGGTTCTATGCTTCGTATTTCCATTTCCGCATCCGATCTTGCGACCATTCAGTATGAGCGTTACTACCATTCCGATCCTCATATCATAAAACGTATGACGATATTAGCGTTACACAGTGAGGGCGAGACGATGGCACGTATTGCTCAGTTGGCAGGAGTGAATATTAAAACTGTTTCGCGTTGTCTTCACAGTTACCAGAAGGGTGGTTTGGAAGCAGTGACCAATACAACGTACATTAATTCAAACTCGGTTTGTGAAATGTTACGGAAGTTAGCCAAAAAACATGTGGGACAAAAGATCGTGATCGTTTTAGATACGCAGCCTACCAACATTGCAAATTAGTAACGGGGTTGGCGGAGAGTTTGGGGATTGAGTTGATGTTTCTCCCAAGCTACTCGCCAAACTTCAATTTAATTGAACGATTTTGGAAATTTCTGAAAAAGAAAGTTTTGTACAATCATTATTACGAAAATTTTGACGACTTCAAAAATGCCATTGATGCTTGTCTAAAAAATTGTCGAAAAAAATATAAAAATGAATTAAAATCGCTGATGACCTTCAATTTTCAGTCCTTCGAAAATCTCCCTATTCATGCCGCGTAAGGTATAAAACTAATTGTGTGTAATTAAAGTATTATTGTGTGATAAACTTCCATAATCTTAACAAACTTAAAATAATCACGGATAACCATGAACAAGGAATAATTTTATACATGGAAAGAAAAAGAGCAATAGATCGGTCAAGAAAAAAATTTATTTTTTTAGAATACTTCTAACTGAACTTTTGCAAAATGGCATTTCACACTGTAAATAAAAGGGTTTGAAACATTGAAAATCTCCGATTTTTGTCATATTATCACATCAAATATTATTTTTCCAAAATTGATATGTCGTAAAAACAAAGGTTTCAAAATATGTCAAAATTGAGTAAAATCTAATCATAAATCCTTTTAATAAAAATAGTTATGAATTTTGCAAAAGTTCCGTTATTAAAAAGACAAACAATGAGGTAATGAGGTTGTTGAGGGAGGAATCAATTGGGCTACTGAGGTTGTTCTGTTCGGAAATTAGGTTGAAAAATGAGGTTAGTAGAATAGCGTAAAATAAACAGTCGTATGAAGACGAATTTTTAGCGAAAATTCCACTGAATAATTACAAGGTTTTGATTATTTTTTATAGAGTCAATGCAAAAAACAGAATATTTATATCTTTC
>JAITDV010000519.1 GCA_031282385.1 Planctomycetaceae bacterium
CTTTAACTCCTCCGAGACCACCCCTAACCCCTCCGAAGGAGGGGAATAAGAAGACGCCTCCGAAGGAGGCGAATAAGAAGACGCCTCCGAGTGAGGCGAATAATTCCCCTCCTTCGGAGGGGTCAGGGGTGATCACCTACAGGTTCGTGAAAAGGTCTAATATATAAACTTAAATTGATGATATTGATTTGAACAATGTAAAAGATACAATTGTTACATTGAATTTGTTTTTATACTTGCAAATATGATCTTGCGATGGTCGGAAAGTAAAATTGATCTTTACGAAATTGACCATGAATATTATGGCGAGAAATTTAAATTATGAAAAATTAGTAATATGTCAGTGGATTTATTGTTTTGAGTTAATTAATGACTCATGTTACACAGGAACTAAATATCAGTTTTTCCTTCGCCCTAAAAAGGCGGGAAAAAATTTCCAATTCTACGGGATGTTGTTTTACCGAATTTTTTACTCACAGTACGTAACATGAGTAGGTAAAAATTAGCTTGAAAATAAGGTTGTTTACTTAGACAATAAATTTATTTTATCCATGAATTGACTTTTTCACGTTCTTAACAGAACAGAATAATTGTTACAAAAATATTTAATTTACTTCGTGTTCAAACAATTTATAATTTCCCTCATCCTTACAAACAGAAATGGAACGTCAACGTTATTACAATAAACAGAAAAGCAATATATTAGATCGTTTACGTCTTAGATTTGACTGGTATTGTTCGGGGCGTATATTGATTTATTCAGTGTTTGTTGGATTTTTAGCGGGATTAGCGGCGGCGTTGTTTTATTCACTTCTCCAATTTGTCGGCGGTACAATTTACGGACTCTATGCTGTAACCGGTATAATTCTTCCTCAACCGTCCGATTACACATCCACAACAGGACCTATACCGGGCAGTGTTTTTGAGAAAGCGGCTCGTCAAGATGTTTTCTTTGGATTTGTGTTACCTCGTTATTGGGTGTTGATGTTATTGATACCAATGTTTGGCGGTCTTATTTGTGGTTTTATTGTTTGGACATTTGCACCTGAAGCCGGCGGCGAAGGAACGGACAGTGTTATTCGTTCTTTTCATTTTAGAGGCGGCAGACTTCGTAATCGTTTACCGATTGTCAAGTCGTTATCGGGTTTGTTTACTTTAGGTTCAGGTGGTTCGGCGGGTTGGGAAGGACTCATAATGTTGCTTGGCGGCGGAATTGCAAATTCTGTCGGGCAAATGTTACATTTGAGTGTTAGGGATCGCCGTGTGTTACTTTTGGCAGGTGCGGCGGGCGGGCTTGGCGCGATATTTCAAATTCCTATTGGTGCGGCTATTTATGTTACAGAAATATTATATGCAAGTACTGCAATAGAGTTTGGTGCTGTTATTCCTTGTTTGTTTGCGTCAATTGCGGGTTATTCGGTGTTCTATTTGATTCACGGCAATCTTCGTCTATTTGAAGTTACGTCGCATATCGGCGTGGAACATTGGGGAAATTTTTTTGTTCTGTTATTTTTTGTACCGATAATTGTTTTAGCTTGTTTTCTTTTTGTGCGTATTGTTTTGGAGATGCGTAATCGTGTTTTTCGGCGTATGTCTTTGCCTGAATTTGTCAAACCTGCAATAGGCGGTTTATTACTTGGTTGTGTGGTTTTAATTTATCCGCAAGTTCACGGCGGCGGTTATGCATGGTTGTATAAACTCATTGATTTGCAGTTACCGTTTTATCTGGTGATTTTACTTATAATTCCAAAGATGCTGGCAACCGCTTTTACGGTTTCTTCCGGCGGCAGCGGCGGTTTGTTTGTACCGTCGCTTTTTATTGGCGGAATGATTGGTTATGTTATGGGGCATGTTTCAGAATCTGTGTTGTCGGCAATGGGATTGACGTGGATGACGCCTGATATGCGGTTGTGTATTTTGACGGGAATGTCGGTGTTTTGTACGGGGGTAAGTAAGGTTCCTTTGGCGGCAGCTGTTATCGCGTGTGAAATCATAAGCGGCGCGGAATGGAGTTATGCAATGCTTGTACCGTTGATAGTTATGAATCTTACGTCAATGGCTATTTTGTCGTCAAGTACGTCGTTGTATGAGGAACAAGTTTTGACAGCAATTGACAGTGAGACGCATTTCGGCAATTATTCAATTGACCTGCTGCAAGTAATTACAGTTCGTGATACTTTTCTTTCGCAGAACAAATCAATATCGGACAATGTCGTGATTCCAGAGATGGCAACTATACCGGAGATTGTGAAGTTGATAGCGCCGTTACCGGATTCTATTTTTCCGGTGGTGAATTCGGAAGAGCGTTTAGTTGGAGTGTTGTATTCGAGTGATGTTTGGTCGGAGTTTCGCAATCGTCAAAAATGGGATTCAATAAGAGCAAGTACGATAATGCAAGCTGATATAAATGCCGTTACGCCTGATGACAATCTTTATCTTGCGTTGAGGATTTGTACGTTGTTATCTATTTCAGAAATTCCAGTTGTTGATCCAAATCAACCGGAGGAATTAATTTGTATGTTACGCCACAGCGAAATTGTCAAAGCATACAACGAAAAATTAGCAACCGCAAAATGGAATTAATAGAATTAAAATAAGGAACTTCTAAAAACTCATTTTGTCCGCGAATTTTCACGAAAAATCACGAATTAAATAATTTGGACAGTCCAGTCTTTAACGTTTCACATAAAATTCCCCAACCGAATGAGAAATGAATTGTCAAAAAAACCGGTATCAAGTAAAACAATATTTTGAATTTTCGTTGCGCAATTGATAATCTCACAGATTCGGTAATTATTGTCAACAAATAAAAACCCAACACAAAACCATAAATTCTAAAAAACCAACTTCCACAACAACAAACATCCAACAACGAAATCAGAAATCCCAAAACCATCCCCAACACAAAAAAACCTAACCCGAAACTTTTAATTGAAAACGTATCTGCATGTTTACGATAAAGTCTCACTCGTCCGCATCCATATCGGAACATTTGAAATGCTAACCCCGAAAACGTCCCGCGCGGAACATATCTTACGGCTATTGAAGGCTCAAAATAACAACGTAACCCCGCAACATCAATACGATAATTTAACTCTACATCTTCACACGCATCAAAACTCTCATCAAAATATCCAACCCGCTCAAAAACATCCCGACAATAAACCACCGCCACACTAATCGCCGGAACAATACCGCCGACATCAGAATAAATATAAGAATCAGGATGATGCCCCAATCGACTACGACGACACATTGCTATTGCCCATTGCAACGTAGTTGCTCCGCCCATTTCCAGAGGTTGCGGACGACCAAGACAATCCGCCCCCGACTTATCAAACGCCGCATCTACTTGCTCAAGTATATTTGAATTGCCAATAATACAATGCCCGTCAATTATCATAACAACTCCACCACGCGAATTCAAAATACCAATATTTCTTGCCGCACTTGATAATCGTTTCTCGTTGACAAACAAACGAACACGATCAGGATAACGCAAAACATAATCATTTACTATCTCTTGCGTGTTGTCCAACGAACAACCATCCACAACTATAATCTCAAACTTGTCCGAAGGATAACATTGACCAAGAATACTATCCAAAACTCCAGCAATATAAAACGATTCATTGCGAACCGGAATAATTACACTTATAAATCTGCCTTGCATCGTAGAATATTAAAGGTTAGAAATTAGAAAATATAAATTCAAATTCAATCAACCACAATCAAATTTTGATCACATCTATTTTAAACAATTCACACATTAAATTTCCTTTGCCAACGCCTGCTTACCTATCGGCTTTTACGATCTTGAGTCAAGCAATTTATAGTACAAACAGTATATCAGCTCAGTTTTCTATTCCAAGTCCCGCAGCAACGACATCATGAATAACCGTTCGTAAGGCGATGCAATACGCTACTTATGTTGGGCTTTCAGTCCATTGTCAAAAATTTAACTCAAAACATTTCACGATAAAAAAACACACGACTGAATAGTTACACGAAATTTAATGTGTGAACAGTTTAAACATTAAAATAGGTTTTCTGATATAGATAATATTAGACCTTTTCGCTAACCTGTAGGAAACCACCCCTGACCCCTCCGAAGGTGGGGAATTATTCGCCTCCGAAGGAGGCGTCTCCTTATTCATCTCACTCGGAGGCGTTTTCTTATTCGCCGCCTTCGGAGGCGTATTCTTATTCCCCTCCTTCGGAGGGGCTAGGGGTGATCTCGGAGGAGTT
>JAITDV010000529.1 GCA_031282385.1 Planctomycetaceae bacterium
TTCTCATCTCGCAACTTCAAAAATAAATAAGGCAACGCCTCCTTGCCCAAGTCAACTAAAAATCGAAATTGAGGCGTATTCTCTATTCCTATCAATTTACCAAGCTCTATAAATTTACGAGACCTTTCCCGTTGTCCTAATGCAACACCCTGAATAATATGCCGTCCTTCCCAACCAATAGTTCCATGATAAAACTTATCAACTTTTTCCTCTATCGTACTCTCATTTGTCAGACCAAATAAATACACTGGTACATTATTGAATTTTTCTTTATTTTGTGGCGGAAGTTGATATCTTTTTTTGTTCTTTTCCCACCAAACAAGAATTTCATCTTTTGATTTCCCTTTAAGTTCGTTACCGTATCTATCAAACATCTTTTGCACAACAGGAAACAATAAATTATCTCCATCTATAATTTTCTCCATCAAAAATGTCAACATAAAAATGCCCTGAGAACGTAATGCTTCATTTATCATTTCGATTTTTTTCTCGTCTTTTGTTTCTCTTGCCTTTACGAGTAAATTGTATAAAAGAATAAATCGATTTTTGTAACGTTCACTTCCACCATACCAAGAAATATAAAGAGGTTCTCCGCACCACGGATCAAAATGAGGCCAACCGTCAATTTTACAAACCGAATTCAAAACCTCTGCTAATGCCGCATTAATGGGTATATTATTATGAACGTTGTAATAATTCCGTTTAACTTCCATTAGTATAGGCGTAACTACAATAGGATCCGCCGACACAAGTTTTTTAAAAGATTCTTTTTGCCAAAAAGGATCTCTTCCCAATTCAAAACTCCTGTCATCTATTTGGCTTATATCATCTAAAAAGTTCTTTATTAATAGTTCAACATTTTCATTCGCTAAACTTGTATCAGTTAATGCCACGAATACAGTAACTACCACAAAAAACAAATAAATTACACAAAAATTTTTATGGATCATCATTTTGATTAAATTGTTATATTATCTAAAACTGGATTGTTTCTGAATTTTACAAGAACGCATTTCACACGACAAATATGAGAGTGAAATATTTTTTTGAAAAAGTTAGTTGGATATAAACTATTCGTAAAATGATTATTTTCGCATGATAGGTTTATAGAAAAATCGTATAATGCCATAATCCCCTTCTAATTGTTTAGCTCGATGTTCTATCTTTAAAGAACTCCCACACTTGCTCTCAAACATGTGCCATTTGGGATTACCACAACTACAATTATGGCGTTGAGCAGCGTGATAAGCGTCATAGTAAATAATCTTCACATCAGTATCCGATTCATTTGTATCAGCTGGTTTCACATCTGCCTCAATCGCAAAAAAAATTATGTATTTCTGATCAATTAGTGGATAAAATAAATTTATTGTCTAAATTTGTCTATCCTGAAAATTTCGATAATTCCGTCAAAAATAGGTTTTAGAAGTTGGCATAAGATTATCAGATCAACTTTCCATTGCAAGTCCCGCATTAAATAAATAATGTCGCCCTTACATGGTTTAGAAAAGTGGGAAGTTCTTATCCGGCGGTTGCGATTCGTTCCACCGCCGGTTATTAATAACACGGCTAGACATGAATTGATTAAATCAAAACACTAAATCCACTGAAGTACTATTAGACCTTTTCTCTAACCTAAAAATACATCAACGCAACAAACAACCTACAACGAAAAACCGCCTTTAACTCCTCCGAGACCACCCCTAACCCCTCCGAAGTAGGAGAATAAGAATACGCCTCCGAGTGAGGGGAATAATTCCCCTCCTTCGGAGGGGTCAGGGGTGGTCTCCTACAGGTTAGCGAAAAGGTCTATTGAAATACAAGATTCAATAAATTATTGGGACGTTTTAATTGCAGCGTTGATTAAAGCTTTGAACAAAGGATGCGGTTTGGTTGGTTGCGACTTAAATTCTGGATGATATTGAACGCCGACAAACCAATTGTGATTTGACAACTCTATACCTTGCACCAACAAACTGTCAGGACTTGTTGCCGAAAATTGCATTTCGCTGCGTTCAAATTGCTGGCGGTACTGGTTATTAAACTCATAACGATGCCGAAACCGCTCGTATGCAAGTTGATTTTTATCATAAATATCATGAACCCGGCTACCAAGCTTAAACACAGTCGTATCCGCCCCAATTTTTAACTTGCCTCCGTTTCGCGTGTATGTATGATGTTCGTCAAGAAGCGCAATAACCGGATGCGGAGTGTCTTTGTCGTATTCAGTAGAATTCGCATTTTCAAGATGCAACACATTTCTGGCAAATTCAATAATCGCAACTTGCATCCCCAGCCCAATTCCAAGAAACGGAATATTATTTTCCCGCGCAATACGAACAGATTCTATCTTGCCGTCAATTTCAGATTCGCCAAAACTTCCCGAAACAATAATCGCATTCGCCTTATTCAACTCATATCTCATCTCCGATTGCAAAACATCCCGACTCGGTATCCAAAGAACTCTAACCTGTGTGTTACATTGTACCCCTGCATGTTCAAGAGCCTCGTAAGTTGACTTGTACGCGTCTCGATAACCGGCAAACTCCCCAACCACCGCAACCTTTACCTCATGTTGCGGATTGCGAAGTTTACTCACCAACTCACGCCAGTCCGAAAGATCAAGAGACACCACATTAGTAATATGCAACTTGTCAACTAATAATTGATCCAACTTGTTCTCCATCAAACTCAACGGTACCTCATAAATTGAGAAATCCTTGTCCTTCTCCTCAATCACCGCATCAGTCGAAATATTACAAAACAATCCGATTTTAGCCCGCTCATCTTGAGATAACGAAACCTCTGTTCGACAAATAAGAATGTCAGGTTGAATTCCGATTTGACGCAATTGACCAACACTATATTGAGTCGGCTTAGTCTTCAACTCCTTTGCCGCCTTCAAAAACGGAATCAACGTAAGATGTATGTACAAACAATTCTCCTTGCCAACATCAAGAGCAAATTGCCTAATTGCCTCCATGTGCGGCAAACTCTCAATATCACCCACCGTTCCGCCAATCTCCGTAATTACCACATCCGTATCCAAACCAACAATACGCATTATACATTGCTTAATCTCATTCGTAATATGAGGAATCACTTGAATAGTCGTACCTTGATATTCGCCTCGCCTTTCCTTCTCAAAAACACGTTGATATATTTGCCCCGTCGTCCAACTACTATCCCACGTCAATTTCGTATTAGTAAACCGCTCATAATGCCCCAAATCAAGATCCGTTGTCGTACCATCGTCAAGAACATAAACTTCACCATGTTGCGCTGGTGAAAGTAAACCCGAATCAACATTAATATACGGATCAAATTTCTGCAACCGCACATTCAATCCTCTACGCTCAAGCAACATTCCAATTGACGCACAAGTCAACCCCTTGCCAAGAGAACTAACCACACCACCCGTAACAAAAATAAACTTTGCCATCTGAATATTTCAACCTATAAAACCCTTACTTCAACACCAGTCAAGTCAATCTGGATTAAAAATTTGCGCTATTTTGTATTAGCGTTATTAATCTAATTTTTATTTTTTGGGATATATTTTGGCGAGTGTTGTTATTGATTTTTTAATATTTTGTTTTTGGATTAATTATTTTTGTACAATAATTTGAATTGTTGTTTCATTATTGCGATAATTTTTTTATCTAGTTCTTCTTGATTTGGGTTGTTGTCGGCAAGGTTGTATTTTCGCAAAATTAACTGTGCTTTTAGGTTCGTTTGTCCTTCAAGAGTTCCTTCGGTTTTGAGAGTAACCAAATCGTTTTCGGTTGTAGTTATTGTTGCGGCAAGTCGTAAGGTTTGACCGGGTTGTACGAATCGGGCGTATTTGACCGCGCGGGCTTCTTTGAGAACTACAAGACTGTGGGCAAATTGATCAGTTGCCCGAACAAGCCACGCAGATGCTTGCGTCAAAGCTTCAAGCATAAGTACACCAGGCATTACTGGAAACTTGGGAAAATGATCCCGCAAATATTCTTCCGCCAATGAGAGTGATTTCGTTGCAATTATGTGTTTACCGAATTCTATACTCTCTATACGATCAATTAATGAAAAGTGCATAACACGAAAAAAATTTTTGAAAATTAGTAACTGTTCTAAAGTTTGTTTTAAATAAAATCAAAATTAAATTATCAAAATAAACTTGTATTAGACCTTTTCGATAACCTGTAGGAAACCACCCCTGCAACCTGTAGGAAACCACCCCTGAAGCCTCCGAAGGAGGGGAATTATTCCACTCCTTCGGAGGGGTTAGGGGTGGTTTCGGAGGAGTTAAAGGCGGTTTTTCGTTGTAGTTTTTTTGTTGCGTTGATGTATTTTTAGGTTAGAAAAAAGGTCTATTATAATTAAACTGTTCAAAATACGCTTACATATTAAGCTCAAACCAATTACCCGAAAACAAGGGCGGCAATTCTACCGAATACGATCAAAATCACAAGGGGAGAGACCGTTATATGCTGCTCATGCTATAAATTGCGTGACTCAAGAACATAAAAAACTGCTTTTACACTTTTGAGCCGTGCAATTTATAGTACGAACAATATATGATGTTTGTTACGTTTTTTTGTTTGTATCGCGGAATAACAGCTGACGATTTCGCCAATTTGTACAATCATAAACCATGTTTTCAGAATGTACATTTAACAAGCAATTCGATTTATTCCCCCTACTCCCAACACAAGACAAAGGTGATATAATACGACAAGTTTTGAAATGAAATAGACCAGATAGTATTTTTTGAATTTTGTGATTTTAAACAGTTCACACTTAAAATTTCGTTCACCTTCGCCTGATTACCTTTCGGAAAGCAGGCTTTTACGCTCTTGAGTTACGCAATTTATAGTGTGATCAGTATAGTTTATATTAAGATTAGAGAATTACGTTTATTATGGGAATAATTGCTATCCAATACCAGTCGTCCAAAGATTCACCGCTTCTTGTTGCGTTGAATCGGGAAGAACGTTTCAGCCGTCAAGCTACGCCACCACGTATTCAATCGGGTCGTCCTCGAGTGGTTTGCGGTATTGATAAAAAAGCCGGCGGCACTTGGGCCGGCGTAAATCAATACGGTTTGTTTGTCGCTGTTGTAAACAGTAATAAAAAATCAATTCCAGTCGAACCGATTTCTCGCGGGATACTTTGCAAAGAAATTCTCAATTGCCCAAACGCGGAAGAAGCATTGGAGAAAACCTACCGTGAATTATCTACCGACGGTTACGACGGCTGCAATTTTCTCTGTGTTGACCGTTTTTCCGGCGGCGCAGTTTACGGCGGAGACAACGTTATGATCGAACGGCTCACACCAGGCTTGCATATACTTTCAGAAAACCGGTTAAACGATCACAACGATGTACGTCAAGAATTTGTCAGACGTTTACTCACATTACAACGTCTCGATTCGGCGGTTTCATTTCTCGCAGTTGCAAGCCGTACATTTGCCCGAAAACAAGACGCACAAGGTAAACGCGGTATAGTAATCGAAGGTTCATTCGGAACAGTATCTTCAATACTATTGTCATTGACCGAACGAACACAACGCTCAATCATGCAATTCACCGCCGGTCCGCCAAGCGAAAAACCTTACGAAGATATTTCAGCTTTGTTGCGGCAAGTCTTGTCCACCGATCGCGCCAGCCGTGCCGCCGCAGCAGCAAAAGCCGCCGCTAAAGCCGCAAAAGAAGAATTAGAAGCGTCATTATCGTAATTTCCAATTGTTCGTTCACACTTTGAATTCAAAATAACGCTCTTGAATTAACTTATCAAAAAGCCTGTTGCAACGCCTTCACAAACGAGTTCTAAAGTGTATTCGGCATGTTACCCATGTGTTCAGTATAAAGATGCTCAAATAATTTTGGTTACGATTTTGAGTTTATCTTGCGGCGGTTATTGCTCTGGTAATCGCGTTGCCTATATTTTACTGACATATTTGTGAGTGATTTTTTTGTTTGTAAAATTTCCATTGCAAATTTAATGAAAAAAACAAAATGAATTTTTGTTACAAAAAAACTTGATGTGCTATTCCAAGTTTGAAATTTAATGTCTGAACAGTTTAACAGGAGAAAATTATGCGTGATATAGATGAAGGTACGATTCGCCGTATTGATTGGCAGGAGCTTTTACCGCCGGTGTTATTGTTTCGGTTGTTTAATGTTGCAATTGGCGGAAGGGTATTATTTTTTGCGATTATCGGAATATTTTTAACGATAGTTGTTAATTTACTTCTTTATCCGTTTGTTTCTCAAACGGCGCCTACTTTTGCAGAGATTACGGACAAGGCGGTAGTGCGTGAAAAGGGATTTTCAATACTTATAGATCGTATCAATAATCGTAACGATAATTCACGTAGTAAAATTATGCCGCCTGATGTTGCGGGTAAGTATGGCAATATTCGAGGTGATATTGCAAAATTGAATGACAAAGTAATTTTGAATTTTGTTGTGTATATTTCCAATGAAGTTAAGGATTCTGTGTTATTTGTCTGGTATTTTTTCACGCGTAGCGGCGGACAATTTTTCATGCTTGAACATGATAACTTGGCGAAATGCGGTGCGGGTTTACTTGGATTTATGGCGACAGTTATTGTGTGGGGATTTACGGGCGGATTGATTTGCCGAAGTACTGCAATGCGTTTAACGCGGGACAAGTCAGAGTCGATTCGTGATCTTTTTCGTTTTTTGTGGAGTCGCGGTTTTAGTTTTTTGAGTTCAATATTGATCGTTACAATAGGGATATTGGTTTGTATATTGCTGGGAATGATTCCACCGCAAATTGCGGGTTATTTGAATTGGACGCCGGTCAATTATTTTGTAACGATAATTTTTCCGTTTACTTTTCTGTTCAATTTTTTTGCCTTGTTGTTATTGGTTGGGCTTTGGTTTGGTTTTCCATTATTATTTGCGGCAGTTGCAACAGATGGAGCTGATGGTTTTGATGCGGTGAGCAGAACTTTTTCATATTTATTTCAACGGCCATTTCATTACGTTTTGTATTGGTTTCTTGCGGCGTTTCAAGGTTTTTTGGGTTATTTTGTAATTGTATTTTTGGTAACAGGAACAATTATATTGACCGAACATTTCTCAGGTCAAAACGGCTTATCGCTTTTTGCAATAAATTCAAATTCAAACTCAAATTTTACGAACATTTCAACAGGTTGGTTGTTATTACTTTCAGCGTGGTTTGATTTGTTGCGTTTTTTAGTTGTAGCGTATCTTTTTACGTGGTTTTGGACGAGCGGAGTTGCGATTTATTTGTTGTTACGGCGCAGTGTTGATGCCTCTCCGTTTACAGAAGTATATTGTCAAAATCCAGTCAAAACACGAACATTGCCCAAAATAAAAATTGACAGTCAAGGCGTACCCGAATTCGATAAAAATAAAACAGAATAAAAATATTCATTTGTAAAAAACGTAATTATTTGATTTCAGTTGCTCAAAATCATAAAATATAATTAACTTTTTAAGCTGTTCACACTTTAAATTTCCTTTGTCTCCGCCTGCTTACCTATCGGAAAGCAGGCTTTTAC
>JAITDV010000585.1 GCA_031282385.1 Planctomycetaceae bacterium
AACTCCTACGAGACCACCCCTGACCCCTCCAATGGAGGGGAATATTCGCCTCCGAAGGAGGCGTATTCTTATTCCCCTCCTTCGGAGGGGCTAGGGGTGGTCTCGGAGGAGGTAAATGCGGTTTTTCGGTGTAGATTTGTTGTTGTGTTAGTGTATTTTTGGGTTAGAGAAAAGAAACACTAGACCTTTTCGGTAACTTGTAGGAAAACTGCCCTTGACTCCTCCTAGACCACCCCTGACCCCTCCAAAGGAGGGGAATATTCGCCTCCGAAGGAGGCGTATTCTTATTCCCCTCCTTCGGAGGGGCTAGGGGTGGTCTTGGAGGAGGTAAAGGCTGTTTTGCGGTGTAGATTTTTTGTTGTGTTGATGTATTTTTAGGTTAGAGAAAAGGTCTGTTCATAACGTCTTCAATTCTTTTGGATCGTCCTCTTGGCATTTGAGCCGATATTCTCTCATGTTCCGAAATCGAATCGTAACTATTCAGTCGGTATTTACAAATGCGCATTATGTGGTAATTTAACGGAGATTTGAAAATGAGATGTTTTGTAACGGGTAACCTCTAATAATTCATTTTATCCACGAATTTTCATTAGACCTTTTCGCTACCTCCTCCGAGACCACCCCTGACCCCTCCGAAGGAGGGGAATAAGAAGACCCCTCCGAGGGAAGCGAATAATTCCCCTCCTTCGGAGGGGTTAGGGGTGGTCTCGGAGGAGGTAAAGGCGGTTTTTCGTTGTGGTTTTTTGTTGCGTTGATGTATTTTTAGGTTAGAGAAAAGGTCTTTTAGTATGAAGTTGACGGTTAATGGCGAGCAAAGTGAGTTTGCGGACGGGATTACGGTGTTTGAGCTTTTGGAGCAACTTAATCTCTTGGGGCAATTTGTAGCTGTTGAGTGCAATTATTCTATTGTTCCATACAAGACATTCAAAACGGTGAATTTACATGATGGAGATAAGATTGAGTTAGTAACGTTGGTTGGTGGAGGTTGATGGTTTTTTTATGATTTTGATGATAGATAATTATGATTCGTTTACGTTTAATCTTGTTCAGTATTTGCGCATGCTTGGCGGCGAGGTGCAAGTTTTTCGTAACGATAAAATTGATATTGCGGGGATAAATTCGCTTTCGCCGTCTGGTATAGTTATATCGCCGGGACCGGGTCGACCGGAAGATGCTGGAATTTCGCTTGAAACAATAAAGGTATTTGCGGGTAAGGTGCCGATATTGGGTGTATGTCTTGGTCATCAGTCGATTGTGCAAGTTTATGGCGGCGACATAATCAGGGCAAAAAAAATTATGCATGGAAAAACATCAAGAATAAAATGTGACGGCACAGGTGTATTTGGGGGAGTGAATGGAGTATTTGAGGCGATGCGGTATCATTCTTTAGTTGCAAAAAGGGAGACATTACCGGAAGAGTTAGTAATTACGGCGGAGTCTGAAGATGACAAAGAAATCATGGGAGTAAGACATAAAAGTTTACCGGTTGAAGGTATTCAATTTCATCCCGAAAGTATAATGACAATTATCGGAAAAAGGTTGTTAAGAAATTTCATGGATTCGATTGGGGAAAATTAAATTAAAAAGAAATAAAATTATTAGACTTTTTCTCTAACCTAAAAATACATCAACGCAACGAAAAACCGCCTTTAACGCCTCCGAAACCACCCCTAACCCCTCCGAAGGAGGGGAATAAGAAGACCCCTCCGAATGAGGCGAATAATCAGACCCCTCCGAGAGAGGCGAATAATTCCCCTCCTTCGGAGGGGTCAGGGGTGGTCTCCTACAGGTTAGTGAAAAGGTCTAATGTTTTTATTCAGTGGAATGTTTTTTATCGTGAATCGCTTAATCTTTTTGAAGGTTGAAATGGTATTGTGTTTTTTGAAAACTTATTTTATAATACCCGCCCCTTTGGTTGATGCAATTTAAATGTTCACACTTTAAATTTCGTTTACCGTCGCCTGCTTACCTATCGGTGAGCAGACCTTTACGCTCTTTAGTCTGACAATTAGAATTTCTGTAACGAAAAATTAAATTGAGTTTGACCGCGGTTGATTTAATTGTGTTTAGTGCAAGTTAATTTGGTCGTGTTTAAATATGTTGTTTATTGGGCTGGCAAGTTTTTTTATTTTGACAAAGAAAATTTTGCCAAAGAAAAAAATAGTAGCATCAATAATTTTTGTAACGTTTATCAAATCCATTAACAAATTTTATTGGAGGAGAATTATGAAAAAGACAAATTTATTTTCAAGTTTAGTTGTCGCCGAGCTTAATGTCAATATTAAAATAGGGATAAATGTTAAAATAGGGGGGGGGGGGGGGCTGTGTAATAAAAAATACCGCCAAAATCACAATTTTCTTGATTTTCTGGGGAATTATCCCAAGCCTCCTTCTGGTTTATTTGGTTTTACTCTTGTTGAGCTTCTGGTTGTTATTGCGATTATTGGGATATTGATCGCTTTGCTTTTACCGGCAATACAAGCGGCTCGCGAAGCCGCAAACCGTTCACAATGCAGTAACAACCTACGTCAAATTGCTCTGGCTGCACACAATTTTCATGATGCCAATGATCGGTTACCGGCTTCGGCTTTTGATCCTATTTTTGTTAAGAAAAATATCAGTCGTGCTGGGGCTAATGCGCTGTTATTACCATTTCTTGAATTTGAACCATTCTATGAAGTCATAACCGTTCCTTATAATTCATCTGGTACAGCAGACGAGAAGCAGCAAATGCTCTATGCGCGACCAAGTGCGATAGTAACATTTAGCGTATTTATTTGTCCGTCGGATGGAAACAGCGGCGTAATGTCAACAGATACGACGGCAAATTCTATGACAAGTTATCGCGGTTCGCGGGCAGATTTAGCCGGTTCAGATTCGGCGTCAGGCGACATAGGTGCGGTTGATCCGGGTTCACAAATGCCGATGAGGCGCAGTTGGTTATGTGCTGGAAGATATCAGAGTGATTTTGCAGGAGTTACCGACGGACTCAGCAACACGATTTGTTATTCAGAAGGAATCATTCATAACTGGCGAGTAACAAACGGTAGAGCATACAAAGAAAATATTGCCGCAGGAATCGCAACTCATTACAACCAGTTTCCGAATCTTTGCCTAAACTTAAAAGGCAGCAACGGACGTTTTGTAAATCCGTCACAAGGTGTAGTAACTGATCCAGGCGCTAATCTTGGTCATCGGGCTTGGGATAACATTATCCATTCAGTTTATTTTTACACACTGTTACCTCCCAATAGTCCGAGTTGTGCTTCTAGTACCACTTCGTGGATTTATTGTCGTCCATGTGCAAGCAGTAATCATGCTGGCGGCGTCAATGCTTCTTTACTTGACGGGTCTGTACGGTTTATTCAAGATTCAATTCACACGGCTAATCTTCATCGTAAGATTACAAATCAAAGTCCAGATAATCCGCCAACTACCCCTTACGATGGTAGTGGTAGTTTCAGTTACGGATTATGGGCAGAACTTGGTGCAATTAATGATGGCGGAGTAACAACTCCGCCATGAATCATTAGACCTTTTCGCTAACCTGTAGGAGGCCACCCCTGACCCCTCCTTCGGAGGGGTTAGAGGTGGCCTCGGAGGAGTTAAAGGCGGTTTTTCGGTGTAGGTTTTTTGTTGCGTTGATGTATTTTTAGGTTAGAGAAAAGGTCTATTAACGGACAACTCAAATAATTCATTTGTTCACGAATTGTAACGGGTGATCGCAAATAAACAAATTTTGAACATTCGCGGTAATTTGTGAGCAAAATAATTTTTGAAGTGTAAATGGTTTAAAACATTAACAAATAAGGAAAAAACAAAATGCGTCCAATTTTGGTGATAATTTTTTTGGTGATTTTTTGTGTAGGTTGTGTGCCGGCTAACCCGTTTGATACTGTTCATGTTGAAGGAGTGGTTACGTGTGATGGCAAACCGATGGCTGAGGTTCATGTTGTTTTTGTTTCTGCTGCCAACGATGGTAACAGCGCCGGCGGTGTTACCGACAGTTCAGGTAAATACAAATTAACAACAGCCGGCGCGCCATACGGCACCGGAGCAATACCGGCGTTGTACAACGTAACATTATCAAAAATTGAAGTTGAGGGAGCAAATTTGAGTGAAGAAGAGTACAAAAAACAAATCGGAAACCGACAACCCAAAACAATCCACTTCATCCCAGAAAAATATTCTTGTCCAGAAGCTTCCGGTATTGAGCCGGTTAAAGTTGAGAAAGGAAAAAAGAATATTTTCAATTTCAATATTTCAATGAACAGATAAAAATCTAATTAAGAGTAATTGACGAATTGTAAGCTGTTCGCACTTGAGTTTTGGTCAACTTTTGCCGGATTACAAATTGGGCAAATCATTTTTAAAGTGTGAACAATTTAAAGGGTTTTAATATCGTTTTGTTTCGATATGCCCATATCAACAAGTAAATTTTTGTCAGGAGAAAAAAATGGAACGTTCAAAAAAATTAACAAGTCCCGGAACGCAATTTTGCTATCGGGTAACTAAACGTAATCACGCAATTGAAACTGATTGCGAAATTTTGTTACGTAAATTCTGTGCATTTACGTTGGTGGAATTGCTTGTAGTGATTGCGATCATTGGGATATTGATTGCCTTGCTTTTGCCCGCCGTTCAAGCGGCACGAGAAGCTGCACGACGAACCCAATGCCAAAACCATCTCAAGCAAATTGGATTGGCAATCCACAACTTTAACGACGCACGAGGCGCTTTACCGCCGGCGATAATTTACGGCGAACATGCTGTATTTCAAATGCTCATTTACCCGTATATTGAGCAGCAACCGCTTTACGATCTCTGTGAAACAACAGGCGTGTTAAAACTAGGAGCAGCTCATGTAATTCCCAATGCTATATGGTTTAAGGGATTGAATGACGGGCAACGTAATGCTCTTGCTTCTGTGCCGATTTATCGTTGTCCGTCGTCGTTGGGTTCAACAAAGATGAAATATGATCCGAATGGTACGAGTAATTTGATGGGACCTCTTACGGATTATGCGTTGTTGGTAACGAAGAGTAATGACTGCCCGATTTTCTGGTTTTGTTATACTCGCGATTGGGCGGCAGGGTTTCCTGATGGAGGAGGCAATGGACATGCTCAATTTTACACAACTGCACCGTTGCGTTGTGCAATTGTTTCGCCTCATAATCAGGAATTCGTAACTAACAATATGACTCAATGGAAACCACGCGATAAGATGGCGTATTGGCAAGATGGAACGACTAATACACTTGTAATTGCCGAAAAACATATTCCTGCTTGGTCTGTTTCTTCTATGACGGCAAATGGATTAGGTTGGTGCGGCAGTTATTTTCTACCGGCTCAGGCTCCCGGAACTTCTAAAAATGTACTTGATTTTATGAATGGCGCAAGAATAGTTTGGTATTCAACGCCAGGCGGGCAAAATAGAAATCAAGCTGTTGTTGTTAACACAAAATTATTTGGTCGCGGTCCTAATGATCCGGCAACGGATACTGAAGGTGAATGCGGTTCAAATCAATACGCAACAGATGGAATTGGGAACGTGTATCAACTTGGTTCTTCTCACGTGGGAATTGTCAATGCGATTGTTGGTGATGGCGGGGTTCGTAGTATTCCGATAACGTGTAGTTCGCAAGTTATGATGCAATTAGCGAATGTTTGTGATGGCGCAACCATTACTTTACCGTAGTTCGGACGGACAATATAAGACCTTTTCTCTAACCTAAAAATACATCAACGCAACAAAAAAACTACAACGAAAAACCGCCTTTAACTCCTCCGAGACCACCCCTAACCCCTCCGAAGGAGGGGAATAAGAAGACGCGAGGGTGGCGAATAATTCCCTTCATTCGGAGGGGTCAGGGGTGGTCTCCTACTGGTTAGCGAAAAGGTCTATAGTTGGTTTTAAACTGTTCGCACTTTAATTTCATTTGCCTTCGCCTGCTTACCTATCGGAAAACAGGCTTTTACGCTCTTGAGTCATACAATTTATAGTACGAACAATATAAGCTCGCAATTAATTTACGTGAATATAACATATACGATTTAATTTTCAGTAACGCGGAAGTTTTGAAACAAGGTTTCTGATAGATAAATTTATAAATGTTATTCGGCAAAATTTAATTGCGGGTAATTTAATAATAATTTAATCTGCATAGCAGTAATACAAATTTTGATTTATATGAAAAATAATTTACATATTGTTGGTTGTGTAGTATTCCTTCTGGCTGGAATTTTTGTTGGTTGCAGCAAAAACGTCCAACAGAGCGGTCGGGTTATTTTCGATGACGGTTCGCCGGTTCCGTGCGGGACGATCTGTTTTATGAACGATACGTACCAAGCAAGCGGAGAAATCCAATCAAATGGAAAATTCACAATCGGTTCGACACGGGTAAATAATGGCTTACTACCGGGGAATTATAAAGTAGTAATAGCAGGTTCGCACAAAGTTATTGGCACAGGCAATGAAGGTCAACCGTTGTTTGAGGAATTGGTTGATGGCAAATTTACAGACCCGGACAAAACTCCGTTGACGGCTGTTGTTCAAGGCAATAATTCTAAATTGGAGTTTAAAGTTGAAAAATTCAAAAAGTAGAATTAACGTAATATTTCAGCGGAATTAATATTTTGAGTTGTTAATTAACTCAAAATACTAAATCCGCTGAATAATTACAAATTAGACCTTTTTTCTAACCTAAAATACATCAACGCAACAAAAAAACTACACCGAAAACCCGCCTTTAACTCCTCCGAGACCACCCCTAACCCCTCCGAAGGAGGGGAATAAGAAGACCCCTCCGAAGGAGGCGAATAAGAAGACGCCTCCGAAGGAGGCGAATTATTCCCCTTATTCCCCTTCTTCGGAGGGATCAGAGGTGGTCTCCTACAGGTTAGCGAAAAGGTCTAATGAAGTTAGCACTCCGATTTTTACGCAACACATTTAATATTTTCGTTCTTAACTTTCAAATTCGTTTTAGTTCTTCATACAATTTGAATGCTTGTTCGGGTTTGGCGTTGTTGTGGACGACTTCGCGTACTGCTTTTATCATTGCAACAGGATTTTCTGCTTGGAATATGTTGCGTCCCATATCTACACCTGCGGCACCGTCGTTTATTGCGCGGTATGCCATTTCAAGAGCCTCTTTTTCCGGCAACTTCTTACCGCCCGCAATAACTATCGGCACCGGAACCGCATTGACAACTTGTGCGAAATTTTCGTTACAATAATATGTCTTTATCACATGTGCGCCGTTTTCAGCACATACGCGGCTTGCCATACCGAGATACCTTGCATCCCGCACAAGCTCTTTGCCAACAGCAGTAACTCCCATTGTCGGAATCGAATACCGCATTCCAAGATCAACCGTTTTGGCAAGATTACGAATCGTAACCGCCTCATGTTTAGGATCGCCTATCGCAACCATTACCGCAAGAAGCGACGCATTGAGACGAATCGCGTCGTCAATATCTATCACGCATTCGTCATTCAACTCCGTCAATATAGTTGTACCCGAAGAATAACGTAACGATAAAGGTTTCTTACTTTCAGGCGGAACAATACTACGAATCGCACCACGCGTACACATAATACAATCCGCATGTTCAATCAAAGGTACAATTGTCAAATCCATCCTTTCCAAACCGCTTGTCGGTCCCATGATATAACCATGATCAAATGCCAACATCACCGAACGACCACTTTTCACACAAAAAATCTGCGACAACCGATTCTTAATTCCCCAATCAAGTTGCGAACTGCCCTTGAGAAAGAATCCTTCTGTTTTTTGCGGGATACCAATTCCGAATGTTTTGCCCGCTTGAATACTATCATTATCTGCCATTTTATTTAAATTTGTTAAATGTTATTAATCTGTAACGCCGTCCGAAATAATTCGTTACAGCTACACTGACCGTAATATAAACTACATAACTCAAACCTGCTTGCCGATAAGCAAACAGACGGATGTAAAGGAAAATTAAATTGTGGACTGTTTAAATCCATTGAATTTGCAAGCAAAATAATTCTGCAATTCAACTTTATTTTGTAATCCAATATGGGGCGTTGCTTGGTGCGTTTAGATATTTTTGGGTTTCGTCGTCTAATTTTGCGAGGAACATTTGGAAACCTGCCGCTTCTTGCACCGTTAAAATTTCTTCACAACGTCCGCTAACAACATTGATGCCCGCGTTTGTCAAGATTTGATGTGCTTTCCTGAAAACAATGAACATCTCCATTAGAGTAGTTGCGCCTGAACCGTTTATTATTAGGAGTGCTTTATCATTTTTTTGCAATTTCGCGGCGGGAATGAGGCGATTAACCATTTCTTCTGCGGTTTGGTCGGCAGTCAAGATTTTTTGCGGACCTTTTGCTCCGCCTTCACCGTGTTGTCCCATTCCGATCATCATTTCATCATCGGCTAATTCTGAAATGTATTGACCTGATTGCGGGTGAGTTGCGGTTTTCATTGTTACGGCGAGGGTTGCCATTGAGTTACTAAATTTTTCCGCAACAGCCAAAACTTGATCAAGACTTTTGCCCTCTTCCGCAGCTGCACCCGCAATTTTATACAACGGCACACAACCGCCAAGCCCGCGGCGCTCATCAAGAGGCGCATCTATACCGGCAGCAATATCTTCAGCAGTAAGAATCTTTTTCACATTTATTCCTTCTTTGACCGCCATATTGTAAGCCATGTCGCCATTCAACACATCGCCCGCATGGTTAAGAATTACAAGAACAATTCCAGCATAATCCTTGAACATTCTTAACGCCTCCAGCACTCGCGGCGCTCCAGGCGCAGCAAAAATATCGCCAACCACCGAAGCATCAAGCAAACCTTCGCCGACAAAACCACTAAGCGAAGGTTCATGTCCGGATCCGCCAAGCGTAACCAACGCAACCTTATTTTTAGGTTTCGGATTTGCACGGACAACTATCCGATCCGAAACAAGTTTAACTTTATCGGAATACGCCAAAGTGTATCCTTGTAAGAGTTCGGTTGTGATGTTATCTGGATTGTTGACAAATTTTTTCATTACCATTTTTTTATCTCCATTTTTGGTTTAATTTTGTTTAGTTTTAAACTGCCCACACTTTAATTTTCCTTTACCTTCACTTGCTTACCTATTGGAAAGCAGACTTTTACTCTCTTGAGCCGTGCAAGTTACAGGACGAACAGTATATTTGGGGCAAAAGAAATATTGATAGAAATAATCCTCAATAATGTACTAGTTAGAAATTTTCATTTGCAACCTCTACTGTCCCAAAACCGCACGATTATATTAAGACATTCACAACATGCAAGCAGGGGGACATATATTAGACCTTTTCTCTAACCTAAAAATACATCAACGCAACAAAAAAACTACAACGAAAAACCGACTTTAACTCCTCCGAGACCACCCCTAACCCCTCCGAAGGAGGGGAATAAGA
>JAITDV010000597.1 GCA_031282385.1 Planctomycetaceae bacterium
CCTGACCCCTCCGAAGGAGGGGAATAATTCGCCTCCTTCGGAGGCGTCTTCTTATTCCCCTCCTTCGGAGGGGTCAGGGGTGGTCTCGGAGGAGTTAAAGGCGGTTTTTTGTTATAGTTTTTTTGTTTCGTTGATGTATTTTTAGGTTAGAGAAAAGGTCTAGTTTTTGAATCCGGTTTTTGAAATATTCATAATTTAATTTTCGTTATTGTGGTCGGCTATCCTGTTTGTACTATAAAATTGCGAGACTCAAGAGCGTAAAAGCCTGCTTCCGATAGGTAAGCAGGCGAAGGTAAATGAAATTAAAATGTGAACTTTAAAAATTGCCTCATTCAATCGATCTATTCCGCATACTCCGCAGAACCAGTGATATGATATTCGTTTTCATATCTTTTGTATTCGGATTTTGCAGATGTAAAAGTTCTACAATATTTGAACGCAGGTATTTTTCCGGTTGACTTGTGCCGAATTATATCATATATAATCTGATATGCATTGTACACTTGACAATGACACAAAGAATGTCGGCGGCTGCGTATCATAATTAATGCTATTGTATAAATTGTATTGATTGTAGAGTTTCACGGCGTATTTTTGTACAGAAATTCTACTCATGATTATAAAATCGTAAACTACTCACTCTTGAATTTAAAGTAAAGTGTGAACAGTTTATACTGCTCGTACTATAAATTACGTGATTCAAGAGCGTAAAAGCCTGCTTTCTGATAGGTAAGCAGGCGAAGGTAAACGAAATTTAAAGTGTGAACAGTTTAAAATCTCTAACGTTATTAAAAAATTATGTCAGATAATTTGATACGTAATATTATTATCGGGGTAATTTCCGCAGTTGTTGTTACAAGCGGAGCAATCCTCGCAATATCGGTAATCGGGAACTCAAAACCCGATTCCAATGAAGATACCGCCGCAATTGAAAAAGAACCGGATAATTCATCAAAATCCGTACAACCAAATTTGAAAGATATTGCTAAACACTATTCGGGCAGAACAATTCCCAAAGAACCTTTGCCCGAAAGCGATCTTGTACATCCGCAAGAAATCCTAACATCCGAAATAACTCCGCCAAAAGATAAACCGCAAGAAAAAATTATTGATACGCCGCTTCCAAACGAGCTTACTAAAAATCCAGTTTTACCGAATGCGGGAGAGTTACCGGTAATACCAATTCCTGATTTGCTCAATCCGGAATCAATAATTCCAAAATCGCCTCCTGCTGTTGAACCGCCAATTTTGCAATCGAAAAAAGATAATGTTGAATTAGCGCAAAATACAAAAAAATCACCAACAGAAAACACAGTAACTCCGCCGCTAACTACGCCCATTCAAGATAAAAAAGTCAAAACAAAACCAACTACAGCTAAAAATATTCCCGCTCAGGAAGTAAAAAAAACAGAACCAACAACCAACAACACACCAACTTCTCCCGACAACAAAATAACAACTCCGACAACTACAACTCCACCTGTTTCACAAAATATTTCGGTTTTTTTGACTTCGCCAATTCCGCCGGTTTCGTTGCCTCCTCCGTTGTGGGTTTATGATTATGCAACAGGAACAATTGGCGTTTATTATTTTTCTCCCGTCAATCGGGCAAATACACCAACACCAACAACAATAACTTCCACTCCCAATACAACTACTTCAAATAACACAACCACTCAAAATAATATTCCCAATCCGAATAATCCAATTGTTTCTACGCCTACATTTAGTCCGCGATTGGTTTCACCGTTTCAGTTGATACCTGCTCCGATACCGCTGTCTCCAGTTTACTTTCAACCATACCAACCTATCCCAATTTATCCCGCCCCAGTTTATCAGCCGCAGCCAATAGTAATTTTCAGATAACAGAATTGTTGTATCATTTCATTTAAAAGATATATTTGGGGCAATTATTATTTTTTGTAACGTTAATTAGTTTTTTTTATGATGTCAATAAATGTTTTGACGGCGTTATCAAGATTATCGTTGACGATACAATATTGGAATTCGTCGGCGTGATTTAGTTCTTCGATTGCGGTTTTTAATCTGTTTTGCATTGTTTCGTCGGTTTCGGTTCCGCGTCCTTGCAAGCGTTCTTTGAGTATATCGACATCAGGCGGTTTGACAAAAATTGTGATAGCGTTTGGAAATTGTTTTTTGATTTCGCTTGCGCCTTTTACATCAATTTCCAATACAACATAATTTCCCGCAGCTAATCCGGCTTCTACATCCGCCCGCAAAGTTCCATACCAAGTTCCTTTGCCGAATACTTCAAAACATTCCAGAAATTCGCCGGCGTTTTTTTTAGATTGAAATTGTTCGTGTGTGAGAAAGTGATAATGTTCACCGTTTTTTTCGTTTGGTCTTGGCAAGCGGGTTGTTGCCGACACGCTCATTACAAGCGGCAAGCCGCTTTCTGCCAAAACTCGCTTTAAAAGCGTCCCCTTACCAACTCCAGAAGGTCCCGATACGACCAAAAGACGTGAATTCAATTCAGGTTTATTATTCATTTTTATTCGACGTTTTGTACCATTTCTCTGATACGTTCGATAATTGTTTTGATTGCTACTACGTGCATGATTATATCGGTATCGTTTGCTTTTGCTCCAATAGTATTAGTTTCGCGGAATAATTCCTGGGACAAAAAATCGAGTTTACGACCGTTACTAACTTCAGCGTCAATTGCGATATTGAGCTGTTCCAAATGCGACTTCAAGCGAACAATTTCTTCGGAAATATCATATTTGTCCGCGTAAATCGCAACTTCACGCAACAACTCCGAATCATTCAATTCCGTGGCATATTGTTTTTCCGACAATGCTTTGATAATTCTTTCGGATAATTTAGTGCGGTAATTTGCGGCAACTTGCGGGGCAATTTTTTCTATGCCTGATAATTCTGTAACGATTTGATCAATATTTGTTTTCAAATCATGTCTCATTGATTCGCCTTCTGTTTTGCGCATTATTTTTAGTTGTTCGAGAGCTTCGCAAGTTGCCTGTTCAAGAACTGACCATACGTTGTCGATTTCTTCTTCTGAATATTCTTGTCCTGTAACTATCACGCCGGGCAAGGTCAACAATTGATAAAGATTGGGCGGTTCAAATATACTGATTTGGTCTAATTTGGATCGCAACTCAGCTATTTGTGCAGCATAAGACAATAATATCGGCGTCGAAATAATTGCTTTGGACGATTGTTTTTCAAGCCGGATGCGGATAATTGCGTTTACTGATCCGCGTTCAATCTTACTACGCAACATCGGTTCTATCCGCGTTTCCAACATTCCAAAACTTTCTGTTATGCGGAGCATCAATTTGAAATATCGATTGTTGACCGTTTTCAATTCAACAGAGACATTGATGTTGTCCCGTCTAACAACCGCCGCCCCAAAACCTGTCATACTGTACATAATAAACTAACCTCTAACACTTAACCCTTAACTTCTTCCTCTATTAACTTTTTCCTCTATCCCTTAAACAATTGAGTGTTTTTGATAGCAGGCGTTCCGCGACTGAATAGTTTGTTGTCAAAATCCTCTTGCGGCTTTAACATCGTCGAAATCCCGTAAGTGATACGAGATTCCTGTGAAGTCCAATGTTTTACACAAAGCTCTCAACGCAACTCCCATACCGTCAGGTCCGCTGAAACCTCCGAATTGTCCTCCGCCTTTTAAATGCGGTTCGAGATCAACAAAAACTCCCGGTAATCCGCGACTCCGCAATTTCTCTTCCAATGTTGGTAATATTGTTGCGAGATCGCGGAATATTCTTTCGTGTCCAGAGTCGCCGCAATCTGCCGGACAAAAATTAGACATTGTATCTTCGTCAACATGAACGCCGCGGCTTCCTCTATCAACTACCCGCGAATTGGTGTAGTCTTTGATATGCATCCAACCAAGTCCTGTTTTCATTGCTTCATATTGTTCAAAAACTTCAAGTGTATTGTAACCTTGCATCACAATATTTGCCCCGTCAAAAATCAGCACCATTGCCGGATGGTTAACTTGTCTGTAAATTTCGGCAAGTATCAAACCGTTTTGACCAACCAGATTGGCTTCAACCTCAAGACCAAATGTCAAATCGCTACGATGACAAATTTCTGCTATTTTACCGAGTTGATCGACTGCTTTAGTAAGATGGTTACGGGGATCGGTACCTTTGGGGTGATAGAACGAAAAGCCGCGTATCAATTTCGTTTCCAACGCATGTGCCAAATCACACGCCAAACGCACTTCGTCAAGATATTTCTCAAATGGGACAAAAGAATTTGTTGTTCCGTCATCAAAATCTTCTAGTTTAGTTTTACCAATCGGCGAACCAAGCGATGAAACATTCAAACCGTATTCATCTTGAAATTGTCGAATTTTTTGGATGTCTGCACGGGTAAGTTTCATCACGTTTTTGATTCCTTCGCCAAGATTGACGAAGCGGATACTGTAATACTGCAATCCCAACGCAGCATAAACCGCAAACTGTTCAACTATCGTTTTGTTCGATGTGGATTCGTCCGCAAATCCAGATATAAATACGCGCGGTCTCAATTTCATTTTTATTAACTCCGTGTTTAAGGATTAAAGGATAAGTGGAATAGAGAATAAGGAACAAAATAAAAGTTGATGAATTATTGGGACAAAAAATCTATTCCGAATTCTGAATTACGAAAAATTTTTTTCAAGTTGTGAATAATCTTTCTTCAAGTTGATTTACGTCGGAGTAGTTTGGTATGATCCAATCAGCTCCGGCAGCGATTAGTTGTCGTCTTTTCCATGAATCGATAATTGGTTTTCTGGTTTCGTCAGATGCAACACCGATGTTGAAACCTCCGGCATTATATACAGCGGCAATTTCAGTTACGCCGTCACCTATTCCTAGAAGTTCGCTGCTGTCAATTTCGTTCTCTTTCAATATCCGTTCAACCATAATTTCTTTTGAAAATGCTTCAGGGTCAGGTTGACCGCCGTAGATTCCGCCGTCGAAAAAATTGTCAATTTTGAGTAGTTTTACATCTTCGATTATAAAATGTTCTTCCGTTCCGCTTGCCATATAAATTTTTATATTACGCGACCGCAGCATCGCCAACATTCTTACCGCTCCGGCAACAATAAAATCATTCGGATTCGCCTCACGCCGCCGCAACGCCTCTCGACGCGGTTCACATAATGCGCTTAAACGTTGCGAATAAATTTCGTTGTATTCTTCGGCTTGACGCGGTTCGCCGCCCAGATTACGCACGGCTTCGATAAGTGAATAAGATTGATAAATCGGAGGTTTGCCAATATTCGTTTCAATATATCCTCTGATCAACTTCAAAAGAGAATTCGTTTCCATTTCTTTTCCTTGCGGAGTTTCAATCAATACTTCCGTATGAAAAGATACAAGCACCTCATGCCAACCCGCACGAATCAAACCAACCGTACCATCAAAATCAAACATCACAACTTTAGGATGCTTTTTAGGAAATTTACGCCTAACTATTTCTATCGAGAACACGTTTTTCAACCCCACAACAAATATACAAAAAACTATTCTAAACTGTTCATACTTGAATTTTCGTCAAATTTAACAAGCTCATCTACAAGAATACACGTTCAAACTGTTCACCAACAAACCTCCGAACAAACTTCTGTAATCGCTGCAAACTTCATATAATTAACCCGCCAATATTCAACGCCAAGTAATTCTACAGAGTTTTTACGAATAAAGAAGGGAGTACGTTAAAACTATATTGAGCTGCAATATCTCCACGCAAGATTATTTTTTTTGTAACTATTCAGTCGGGTGCATTTTTAAACTGTTCACAGTTTAAAATTCTTCAATTACGTGTTCAAATGAAAATCATCAAACGGCAAAGATTTTATTTTTTGTTTTAGGGCAATTGTTGTGAAGATTATTTTTGGTTTATTATTTGTTGTAATTGTTCTGGGGTTCGGAACCAATAGACCTTTTCTCTAACCTAAAAATACATCAACGTAACAAAAAACCTACAACGAAAAACCGCATTTAACTCCTCCGAGACCACCCCTAACCCCTCCGAAGGAGGGGAATAAGAAGATGCCTCCGAAGGAGAGGAATAAGGAGATGCCTCCGAAGGAGAGGAATAAGGAGACGCCTCCTTCGGAGGCGAATATTCCCCTCCTTCGGAGGGGTCAGGGGTGGTCTCCTACAGGTTAGCGAAAAGGTCTAGTATCAAAATTAATTGACAAGGAGTCCCCATTCAGATGCTCAAACGAACTCGCCGCAAACAAGTTGGCTACCATTAAAACAACAAAAAGACTTTTTCAGGGACAACTAACTATTCCGTCGGCAATTCTACACTACAAAAATTTATGTCAGGCATGAACGCATCGTAGTATATTCCCGCTTAAAACGGTCATGTTTTTAACCACCCATAACCCCACCAAAGGATGGGAATTTAATGATTCTCCTCCTTTGGAGATGTATGGGTGGTTTATCAAAACACGACTGAATAGTTACCATGTTCTCATTTTTCTCAAATTCTTACTGATTCTACAGGAAATACACATATTCCATTTATTCCATTAAATTTTATCCCATCCAAGCGGGAAAAAAATCCAATGTTGGTAGTTTTGCGGTATATGTTTTTGTAATAGAAGAAAGAGAATTGACTTCCTTGATCGATTCCGGCGTAGGCTCACTGTCAAGCGAAAGTATTGCAATCGCCTCTCCGCCGGGTGATTGCTTTATCCGCCCTACAGTCATACTGCTAATGTTTATGTCAAATTTGCCAAACACCGCGCCAATACTCCCAATCACACCCGGTCGATCAAAATGATCTATCAAAATCAAATTGCCATCCAATACACTGTCAAGCCTGTAATTATTAACCATTACCAACCTCGGCATCGTACTGCCAAAAAGCGTCCCCGCAAACGAAAACATTGAACTCTCACCAACAACCTCCGCCGTAATAAGAGACGAAAATTCACCAGACTCTGTCGTCTTCTCCTCTATCAACTCAATCCCACGATCCTTCAAAATCGACGACGCACTAACTATATTCACCTCACAATCCATCGACGTAGAAATTAATCCGGCAGCAAATGAAGTTGAAATCAACGCCGTATCCCTCCTCGCAACTTCTCCCTTGTATTTCATCTTGCACGCACGTATCACCCCCAAGTCAAGCTGCGCCGCCAAAACCCCAAGCCGAAAAGAAAGATTCAAAAATCCACGTAACCCCAAAAGCGTCTTCGCATCCAACGTCCCAAAATTCACCGCCTGACGAATAGTCCCATTCTTGAAATAATCAACCAAAAGCTCCACCGCCTCAAGCGCAACATTCGTTTGCGCCTCCTCCGTACTCGCACCCAAATGAGGCGTACAGACAACATTGGACTTGCCAAATAAAGGATGTTGCGTACAAGGCTCTTCCTCATAAACATCAAGCGCAACTCCGCCAATCTTGCCGCTCTCTATCCCCTTAACCAACGTATTTAAATCATAAATCCCGCCGCGAGCACAGTTGATCAACTTAACTCCCGTTTTTACAATCGCCAGCTCCGCCTCACCAAACATACCGCGAGTCTGCTCATTCAACGGCGTATGAACAGTCAAAAAATCAACCTGCGGTAACATCTCACGAAAATCATTGACCAACGTCACCCCGATCTCCTCCGCCCGCAACGGCGTAAAAAACGGATCAACCGCCAACACCTTCATCCCAAATGCCTTTGCATAACACGCAACCACTTGACCAATACGCCCCATGCCGACAATTCCCAGCGTCTTGCCCTCAAGTTGATTGCCCGTAAAATTCTTCCGGTCCCAACGCCCCTCAATCAACGATTGATACGCCGGCGCAATATTCCGCGTCAAAGCAAGCATCATTGCAAAAGTATGTTCCGCCGTCGAAACAGTATTGCCGCCCGGCGTGTTCATCACAACAATTCCCGCACGAGTCGCCGCCGCCGTATCTATATTGTCAACACCAACACCCGCACGCGCAATCGCCTTCAAACGAGTATTGCCCGCAAGAGCATCCGCCGTTATCTTAACTCCGCTACGCGCTATCGCCCCGTCAAAAGTTAAAAGACAACTCCGCAACGCCTCGCCCTTAAGCCCAATATGCTCCTCTACCTCAAAACCAGACGTCGCATTAAGAATCTTCTTACCATCATCCGAAATAGGATCAAGAATAACTATTCTAGTCATTTTATTTTTAATTATTGTTAAGGGTTCAAACTGTTCACACTTCAAATTTCGTTATCTCCGCCCGTTTACACATTGGAAAACAGGCTTTCACTCTTTTGAGACACGCAATTTTGAAAGCCGGTTGTCTCTTTGCAAAGAACAAAAAAGAAAAAACGAAATAAACAAAATATCCTAAAACGCAAAAAATTCAACACAATAAATATACAAACAAATCCGCCGTCTTTTTTTGTTACGATAATCTTGTTTTGTAATCTTCATAGTGAAATTCGCGAATTACATTTACGTTACCGTCAGGCGTGCCGCTGTCACAAGATACGATTGACGGCAAACGTAATCCGTTAAATGTTGTATTTTTGCACATTGTATATTGGGACATGTCGGCAAGCGTAACGCGGTCGCCCACCGTCAACGGCTTCTTGAACAAATATTCGCCTATAATATCACCAGACAAACACGTTTTACTCCCAACAATATATTTATATCGCCCTTCTTCAAGCGGCATATCCGTATCCGTTGATTCGATTACACGTTTTGCACCTATGATTTCAGGCGTGTACGGCATCTCAAGTACATCCGGCATGTGCGCTGCCGCAGACGTGTCAAGAATAACTACATCTATACTCGACGGATTCGATATTACGTCAAGCACTGTCGCAACAAGATAACCAGTGTTCAAAACATGAGATTCTCCAGGCTCAAGAAAAACATCAAGATCGTATTTTGCTTTGAATTTGTTGATAATTTCGCACAGCCCGTCAATATCATAACCTTTACGCGTAATATGATGACCGCCGCCAAAATTGATCCACTTGATTTTTTTGAAATACTTTTCAAACCGCTCAATAACCAATTCCAACGTTCGAAAAAGTACATCAGAACCTTGTTGACACATTGTATGAAAATGAAACCCGTCAATTCCGCGCAACGAAACCTCTTGCAAAACTTCAGAACGAATACCAAACCGCGAACGATTCGTACAAGGATTATAAATTTCCGTTTGTACTTCAGAGTATTCAGGATTGATGCGGTATCCGCAATGAATTTTTCGGTGTTGGTGTTTGATTAGAGGTCTAAATCGCTCAAATTGACCCGCAGAATTGAACACAATATAATCAACCAACGGCAACGCAGCTTCAAATTCAGATTCCGAATACGCCGGCGAATACATGTGAATTTCTTTACCAAATTCTTCCTTACCCAAGAATACTTCATTCAAACTGCTCGCAGTAACTCCAGCAAGAAACGGCGCCATGTCATTAAAAAATCCCCAAGTGGAAAACGCCTTCAACGCAAGTAATATCTTACATCCCGTACGGCGTTGAACGTCCGCGTGGACTTCCATGTTACGCCGCAACGCAGCTCTATCAATAATATAGTACGGCGTCGCAGTATTGACTGACGCATAATCAAAAGGGTTTTCCATTAAAGGATCGGAAGGTTAAAGTTATAATGCCGATAAAAAAAGGATTGATATTGATGCGGATAAACGCTAAACAATTGTTGTTACAAAAAATTTTCCAGAATCAATTCTCATACACCAAATACTCTTTAGAGTCCAGTAACGCAAATGTATTGCTACAGGCTTTCCAATAAATAAGCAGGCAACAATAAACACAATTTAAAGTGTGAATAGTTTATAAAAGGCGGGAATTATACTTTCATGTAGATACAATGTCAATCACGATCAAAAAAGTAATTACCAAATTGAAAAGACAAGATTCAAATAAAAATAGAGATTCAAATAAAAATTGACTGGAAGGAAATTTTAAACTGTTAACACGTTAAATTTCCTTTACCACCGCCTGCTTACCTGTCGGAAAACCGTTTTTTAAGCTATTGAGTCTCACAGTTTTATTGTACGGGCAGATAGAAGTTACATTGAGATAATGACAAACTTGGACACTAAAAATTAAAAAACAAAGTTCAAATATAATTTTGAATATATTTCCATTTGATTAATTTTATTGTGAAGATAAAGCAGTTTTTTCGGAGATATGGTCTATTGAAAAATTTGTGGACTTTGCTACAACTATTCGTCGCCTAACTGTAAATATACAACTTGAAAATTTGTTTTTAAACTGTTCACAATTTAAATTTATTTTACCGCCGCCTGCTTACTTATCGGAAAGCAGGCTTTTACGCTTTTGAGTCTCGCAATTTAATAACCCAAGCAACAGCATAGAATCTGCCTTTTGCCAATACAATAAACCTTTTTTCTAACCTAAAAATACATCAACGCAACAAAAAAACTAAAACGAAAAACCGACTTTAACTCCTCCGAAACTCCTCCGAGACCACCCCTAACCCCTCCGAAGGAGGGGAATAAGAAGACGCCTCCGAGAGAGGCGAATTATTCCCCTCCGAAGGAGGGGTTAGAGGTGGTTTCCTACAGGTTATCGAAAAGGTCTAATAAACCATAACCAAACCATAACCAAAAATTTCAAAAAAATGAAAACAATACAACAAAACAATTCAACACTTAACCAATTGCCCCCAATATGCCGGATGAATTTATACCGCCGAATTCTAACGCAATTTCGATATGTAGGTACAGAATTATTTAGGCGGTCAATTTGTTTATTTATGATATTTTTTGCAATTTTGTTTACCAATTTTACGGGATCTGTTTTGTCTTGTACCAATATACTTGTTTCCAAAGGAGCGTCTGTTGACGGTTCAGTTTCGATAACTTACACCGCCGATTCCGCCGGATTCTTTCCGCAACTCAGCATTTTCCCCGCTAAAGACCATAAACCTGACGCGGTAATGATTGTACCTGAAAATGAATTTCATCCTGAAATAAAAATAAAACAAACTCCACATACTTATCAAGTAATCGGCGTAATTTGGGAAGCCGGTACAAGTCACGGCGATCATTTCCCGCGTCAAGGTTGCATAAACGAATTTCAACTCGCAATTGCCGAAACCACTTTCGGCGGACACGAAGACCTAGTCAATCCCAAAGCCGCAATAAATTATCCAATGCTGATGACGTTCGCATTGCAACGAGCGAAAACAGCACGCGAAGCTATCAATGTTATGGTTAATCTTGTTGACGAATACGGATATTGCGACGAAGGTGAATCTATTTCGATTGCGGACACAAAAGAAGCTTGGGTATTTGAAATTGTTGGTACGGGACCGCGTGAATTGTCCAAAGGCAACAACGCGGTGTGGGTTGCCAAACGTGTCCCTGACGGCGAAATCTCTGTACACGCAAATCAAGCCCGAATCGGTGAAATTCCTGAACAAAACGATCCCGATAATTGCTTCTACTCCGGCAACATAAAAAAATTCGCAATCGAACAAAAATTGTACGATCCGAATTCCGGTAAACCATTCCGTTTCGATGACGCTTACGGGAAAATTGACGCGAAATCAAAACGTGTCTGCGAAAGCCGCGTCTGGAGCATTTTCAACCGAGCTGCACCGTCTCAAAATTTTTCACCTGAATATCACAGAGGCAACAAAAAAGCCGCGCCATATTCTTGGTCAATTAAACCTGATAAAAAATTATCAATTGCCGACATAATGGCACTAATGAGAGACAACTACGAAGGAACAGAATTTGACATGACCAAAGGTATCGATGCCGGCAACTACGGTACGCCAAGACGTTGGCGACCGCTTTATTGGAAGGTTAAAGGCGATGAAAATGAATACGCTTGGGAACGCCCAATCTCAACACAACAAACCGGATTCTCAATTGTAACTCAATCGCGTTCTAATTTGCCTGATCCTGTTGGCGGCATACTTTGGTATGGAGTTGATGATTCGTTTTTGACTTGTTATTTCCCGCTTTATTGTGGAATATCGGAATTGCCGAAATCTTTTATCATCGGTTCAATCCGCGAATTTTCTTGGGACAGCACGTGGTGGGTAACAAATCTGCTGTCAAATTATGCTAACTTGAAATACTCAGTTATTACGCCTGACATTATTGCTGTTCAAAAAGAACTTGAGTCTAAGTTTTTCGCGTTGCAAAATCCGGTTGAAAAAACCGCAACCGAAATATTTAAAAGTAATCCTGAATTGTCCAAACAATACTTGACCGATTACAGTATAACCCAAGCCGAACTTGTTGCTGCGCGTTGGAAAAAACTGGCGATTGATACTTTCACCAAACACAACGACGGATATGTTCGTACACAAGAAGGAAAATATCCGAATGAAGCTGCCGCTTACCCGGAAGAATGGCTAAAACTTGTACTAAAAGAAAAACCAACCGCTTTCAAATTACCCGTAGAAAAAAAACATGCTCTCGATAGAGATTTTTTTGAAAAATCCGCAAGAAAGATTTTTGAATCAGGATTCGACAATTTGACCATACAAAAAGATATTGAAACAAAAAAAGAAAAATCAAAATGTATAAACAAAATAATTGTTGACGTCAGATTGAATAAATTTGACATATTTTTTGCCGACGCCGAATTAATTGAATCATTGGCAAATAAAACATACGACACAAATAAAACAAAAACAGAAATTGCCAAATCAATTGTATTGATCAATACCCAAACCGTGCCGAAATTTGTTCAATTTGCTATCAACTGGTTTAACACGGGAAAATACGAAGACAAAGAACTCGAAATTTGTAAACGAGTTCTTGAAACATTTATTGAAACGGAAAAGAATCAGAGTAAAAAATAAACAAATTAATTTGATTTTAAATTTATAATAGACCTTTTTGATAACCTGTAGGAAAACCACCCCTGGACTCCTCCGAGCCCCCCCTTACCCCTCCGAAGGAGGGGAATAATTCGCCTCTCTCGGAGGCGTCTTCTTATTCCTCTCCTTCGGAGGGGCTAGGGGTGGTTTCGGAGGAGTTAAAGTCGGTTTTTCGTTGTAGTTTTTTTGTTGTGTTGATGTATTTTTAGGTTAGAAAAAAGGTCTAATGTTATAAAAGTAATTTGAGGGCAAAATAACATTGGGAACAAGACAAATAAGAACTGTATATATTCGGTACGACGTGTATTCAACACAATATTTATTAATCGTCGATATTAAGGGAACAGATTTATGAGTGTGTATGATGATTTTGGAAAATTTGATGGTCGGCAGCGGGAAACGCTTGATGATGCGGTGCGTCGTTTGCGGTGCGAGCTTGCGTCTGGTGAGTTACATGTGAGACCGGAGTTGGCGGAGTTATTGATGCGTCAATCACATTTTGCGGCGGAGAGTACACGGATTGAGGATGCGGTACGGCTGGTTAATGAATCAATTTCGATAGTGAATGAGCTTGTTAAAGAGGGTCAGGTAGAGTTCAGGTTGTCGGCGGTTCGATGCAAAATGTTTAAGGCTGCGCTTGTCCGAATCCAAAAAGGAGTCGAAGCGTCGTTACAAGAATACAATGATATTATTCGTTACATAAATGAAAATATTCCGGTTGAAGATATCAATGGTTTGAACATATTGGCGATTACATTGATGAACAAGTCGGAAACATTGAATACACTTGGTGCGAATGCGGCGGCGGCAGCGGCACAAGAGCAAGTGGCTAGAATTTGGGAAAAGTTGATTGATTCAGGTTCGTTTGAATTTCGTTCTCAACTTATTACAGCTTTGTTGGCGTTGGGCAGTACGCATGTTCAAATGGGAGATTTCGAGGCGGGATTGGCGGATTACCAACGTAGTTTAAGTTTTATTCGGGATGGAATTGACGGGCGGTTAATTGATGATGAGACAGATTACACGGGTTATTTGATTCAGACGTTGATGAATATTTCGCGGTTGGTTGATCGTTTGGGCAATACTCACGACGCGATTTCTTATGCCAATGAAGCAATAGGCACGATTGTTGAAATAGTAACAAGCGGTCAACCACAAATAATGCCGATACTGACGGGATTGTATCAACATCGCGGAATGCTTCTTGAAAAAGCGGGTAATCATTTGGCGGCGTTGGATGATTTTGAGCGTGCGCGTGATATTTATCGGCAATCATTACGGCATGGTCATCTTGGCAGTCCTGCTGATTATGTTGTTCGGACGGGGTTGGCGAATGTGTTGATGTGTTGCGCGAATATTTATGTCAACATAGAACGTTTCGCGGATGCAGAATCAACTTACGATGAAGCGGTAAAGATTTATCAACAAGCTGCTGAATTTCGACCGGTTGGCGATAATGATGAAACGTTTATTCCGTATTCGATAGGAATAATACGGCTCAATTATGCAAATATGTTGGCGGATCAGGGACGTTTTCGTGAGGCAATTATTTTGCAGACGCAGGCGGTTACGGCGCTTAAAAATCGTTATGAAGAGGGTCATCCTGAAATTTTGCCTAATTTGGCGTCGGCATATCGTAAGATGGTAAGCGTACAACGTTCGTTATTGGATTTCCAAGCTGTTTTTGTTACGTTGGACAAGTTGATTATTTTGCTTGAAGCGGCG
>JAITDV010000601.1 GCA_031282385.1 Planctomycetaceae bacterium
TTTGCAAGGTTTTAAGGAAAATCTCGGATAAAACAATAACTATATTGCAAATTATAACTCTAAATTGCAACCAGATAAGCCCAGAATTTATAGCACCAAATGACTTTTTCAGGGACAACAAGCTACAAAGACAGTAGTTTTAAGTTAAGCGTTAAAGTCTGAGATTGTAAGAAATGTTATATCGTTTAAGCAATTATTTATTCGCGGTGGTTGGTATGATTATTTGCCTTAACAATAGCGGCTTTGGTGAAAATTGATTGTTTAGCAAAACTGGTCTATTTGATATTGGATAAAATGTATGAAATGGACAAAAAATATTTCAAATATTCATTTAAAAATCGGAATGCTTAACTTAAAACCACTGGCTGCAAAGAATATCTGTCAACCGGTACACCCTCAGAAATTTTCTTTACACAAAAATGACAACTTATAAAAACCTATTTTTGGCAGAATCATCAAAATTATTAGGATTGACAAATTTAGACAATAAATTTATTTTATCCACGAATTGACATAAATTTGCATAAATTATTTAATTCGTAATCTTTCGTGAAAATTCGTGGACAAGATGAGTTTTTAGAAGCTCCATTAAGTTGCCGGTTGTGCAGGTTCAGTTTTTTTGCCGGTGATAATTTCTGACAGATCATCGCTGCATTTTTGCAACGCCTCACGCAAGATCGTGAAATTTACCTTGTATTGACCTCTAGTAGTTGTTGATCTTGCCGGTCTTGTGCCGCCTGTTGTAGTTTCTGGTTTACCCTTGTCCAATATCTCAATCAAATAAGCAAGTGATTTCGTCGTCTTGTTCAACTTTTCCCAACTCGGATCATCCGCCTTCAAAACTGAAACAACTCCCGTCGAAGTCGGTCCCGATAACCTGCCGCCGCGCATCCCGTACAACAAAAAATAAAGCGTGTTCGATTTAACTTGTTGTACAAGCCGCATAATTTCTTGCTGTGCCAAAAGCGGCAAAGACGCAAACGGCGGCTCTACTAACATCTCATCAACACCCGCTCCGCCAACCTTGCCGCCAACATTACCAGGAATACTCCCAACATTCATGCGGTTCCCGGGTTGTCTGGCAACAGGATTATTTGGTTGATTTCCGGGAAACACTTTATTCCTCAATAAATCAATCTTGCTAATCTCCGAATCACAATAAGACTTGGCAAGCGAAATTAAAAGATTACTTATTTGCCCGAATTCAGCAGGTTTTATCTTGTCTGCCGACGATTGCAAATCCAACTCGCCTAGTAAACGCGCCGCCCTACAACGCATCTCAAAAGATTCAATATTCGATCTGATTACATCCTTGACAACCGTAAGAATATTCTGATTGACAACCTTGAGAGCCGCTAAACCATCAAACGCACGAAGCCGCGACCAATCCAACTTCGCACGTTCATCCGCATCTTGTTCCGCAACCGGACTATTTGATTTGATCGTCTTAATAAAAATTGCCGGTACTTTATTGTTCTTGAAATCGTCGTTATTTATTCCGGCTTGCGCGTGCCGAACAATTCCAATTAACGCACCAACACGTATATATTCTGGAGTTGAATTATTGTCGTGTATACTAACCAGAAACTTGAGAGCATCCTCATAATAAACCGGCGGTTCCGTATTGGTTGCTTCTTTGAGAGTTAGTTGACCAATCGCCAGAATTGCGTTGTATCTTGCGGCGGGGTTAATTGATTTATCGTTTGCCATTTTTGACAACGTCTCCAAAGATTTGGCAAGAAAAAAAGTACGCGCACCGCCTGTTGCGTCTTTTAAGTCCCGCGAAATCAAATCGCGGACATAAGTTTGGACAAACCCCAAGTTGCCTTCAACTGTCCAACGCGCAAAATAAAATTTGTCAAAAAAAGCATTCCATTCAGCACGATTTGCCGCCGGAACATTACCTTGCTTCATCGCCGCCATTACTTCGTTCTTTTTGGCAGACAAAGAATCATCAACAGCCCACGACTTATAATTTTGCCCCCAAACAAAACCCGCACCAAACAAACCAAATATCGTAACAAAAAACATCAGACAAAAAAAACTTAAACGTAACAATAAATCAACATGATTTCTGACATTGTTATTTGTAAATATTTTACTGTTATACATTGTATTAACTTCCTTCATTTCTGATTGTTTAGTAATTCAAAAAACAAACAATCAATATTGTTTATTCTTTTTTGTTTTATCAATATTGCAAAAAAACCTAAACTGCTCACAACAGCATTGATTAACTAAATCGATCAACCAACGCCTTCCTTACTCTACTACAAGATCACAAAAAACACGGTGAAAATTATTTTTGAAAACGCCTTTCTTACACGGAATACACGGAAAAAATAATTAACTTTCCGTGTAATCCGCATATTGCAACATTCTACTCTCAATATACTGTTCGTACTATAAATTGCGTGACTCAAGAGCGTAAAAGCCTGCTTTCCGATAGGTAAACAGACGGCGGTAAAGGAAAATTCAAGTATAAACAGTTTAAAACTTCAACTTCTCCATGCCTTTTGCGTTCATCCACGAACATTAGAACTTAGATAACTTCTCAATCAAATCCACCGACCTGCAACTATAACCCCATTCGTTGTCATACCACGACAATATCTTAACAAGATTATTACCAATAACATTCGTCCATTCAGGAACAAAAATAGAGCTGTGCGAATCTCCAACAACGTCAGTTGAAACGATTGGGTCTTCGTTGTACGCGAGTATTCCTTTCATTCTTCCGTTTGCGG
>JAITDV010000613.1 GCA_031282385.1 Planctomycetaceae bacterium
ATCGTCAAACGGTTGACAATCATATCAGACAATACGACTCAAGACAAGCGGGAGGGAATAAACAGTTCACACTTCAAAATTCATTTTGTCCACGAATTTTCACGAAAGATCACGAATTAAATTATTTGTGCAGATTCGTTGATAAAATGAATTTATTGTCTAAACTTGTCAATCATGAAAATTTTGATACTGTTAAAAAAATGTTTTTCAACTGCTCACACTTTAATTTTCGTTTACCTTCATCTGCTCACTTATCGGAAAGCAGGCTCTTACGCTCTTGAGTCACGCAATCTAAAAGACGATCCGCATAATAGACCTTTTCGCTAATCTGTAGGAAACCACCCCTGACCCCTCCGAAGGAAGGGAATTATTCGCATCCCTCGGAGGCGTCTTCTTATTTCCCCTCCTTCGGAAGGGTTAGGGGTGGTCTCGGAGGAGTTAAAGGCGGTTTTTCGTTGTAGGTTTTTTGTTGCGTTGATGTATTTTTAGGTTAGAAAAAAGGTCTAATAGAAATATGGTTCTCCAAGTCCTACTCTATTCCACCCTATTCCACCCTATTCCATTATTGTTCAATAACTGTTACAAATAATGTAACAAAAACATGGAAGAGCAAACTTATTTTGATTCACTTCGTAATTACAAAAAAGAATTCTAATAATTTATTTTTAGTCAAAAAAATTTTTCACGAATATTATCGCGGATAAATATTAAGCGTAAATTGGTGAAATTTTGTGGACAAAAAGAGTTTTTGGAAATTGCTTAAAGTATGTTCAGTTTGGTTTGCCGATAATGGCGACTAAGTGTCGTATTTTTTGTGCGACGTTTTTATTTATGGGAGTTACGTTTAGTTTGCTGGTTAATTAAGATGGTAAGAATTTAACGGTAAAGGTGAGTTATGAATAATATTGGCAAAATGTTCGTTATCTTGATTTTTTTGATGTGCGTTATGATCATGGTTTTTGCTGTAACGATTTATGCGACACATACGAATTGGAAAGCCAAAGCTGACGCTCTTCAGAAGGAAAATGCTAAATTGGCTTCAGAAATTGAGCAATTCATTAAACAACGCGACGACACGGAGAAAAAACTTTACACAGAAATCATCCGCAAAACAAATGCAATAGCAACTCTTCAGACACAAGCTGATAGTTTGCAAAAAGCAAATACGGCTCTCACGACGGACAATAACAAGTTGAGTAATGAAATGCAAACGCACGTTTCGGCAGTTGTACTTTCGGGGCAAAATATGGAGAAGTTGCGGGCGGAGTTGGAAGGTTACCGCAAGGATTTTCGTGAAGCACAAAAGAAGTGGGCTGATTTGTATTCAACTCTTGTTGCGAAGATAGATGAAGCTCATAGTCTTGCGATGGATTTAGCGGCGTTCAAGGCAGTCGGAATTCAACTAGCGAAAGATTATCAGAATGCAGTTGAAGTTTTGAAGAAACATAAATTATTGCCTCAACCTGCTTTGTATGATGGTATTCCTCCGCAAGGCGTACATGGTTTGATTACGCAAGTGAGACCGCAAGGTTGGGTTGAAATTTCGATAGGCTCGGATTCAGGTTTGCAAAAGGGACATCAACTTGATATTGTACGCACGGTAAGCGGTCGTCCGATGTTGATTGGAAAGATAACAATTGACAGCCTCCAAGCAGACAAAGCGGCTGCAATAATAGTTCCTGAATATCGTCGCGCCACTGTACAAGTAGGTGATCGGGTCGAAGTTATAAGTATGAATGAATTGACCGCAAAATAATTTTTGTTTACTGCTTGTACTATAAATTGTGGGACTCAAGAGCGTAAAAGCCTGATTGCCGATTGGTAAGCAGGCGGTGGTAAGGGAAAGTTAAAGAGTGAAGAGTATCGCTAACCCAAACAAAAAAATTTTATCAAATGGCAATAGACTTTGACAAAAAAAGCGGTAATGAATCTGAGTCGCCTGATTTTTTGAATGAATTTTCGTTTGACGGAATGCCGCCGGAAAATGTATCGAATTTTACAGGTACGGACAATGTTAATGCGGACAATATTAATATTGACGGAGGAGTCAATACCGGAGTTGGCGGTGTAGCGTTTGAAAAGCCGTCTGCGGATTCAAATCTGAAACCGCGTGTACCGGATTTACCGCCGGATTTTTTTACCCTGTTACTTGGTTTAGCGTTGGTTATGATGATTATTGCGTCTATTCTTTTGTTTCTGGAGGTTAATTCTTACGGACCGGATCCTTTGTCGGGATTACCTAGACTTTGATAATTGCGGTTTGGTTTTAGTTATTTTGTTGGTTTTGTTTTTTTGTTACGATTATTAAGATTCACGAGGTAAAATTATGTCGGGTGTGGACAGTACATTGTTGAACAATTCACAAACAAGTAGCGGAGTGGCAACGTCAACTGTTGCGAGTTCGGATCGAATGAATGATCTGACAACTTCAGATTTTATAAAAATGATGGTAGCTGAATTGCAACACCAAGACCCAATGGATCCAATGAGTAACACAGAAATGCTTTCACAGATAAGCCAAATGCGGCAAATCACTTCCAGCGACAAATTATCTGCCGGAATAGAATCTCTCATTAAAGGTGAGGCATTGGCAACAGCGTCAAGCTTGATCGGAAAGACGGTTACGGGAGTTGATTCGTTAGGCGAAAATGTAACGGGCAAGGTTGACAAAGTTACGATTGAAGGCAACAACGTCGCAAAATTACACATTGGCAACTCAATTGTAGATGTAACAAATGTAACAGCAATAAACGGTTGATAGCTGATTTTCTAATTTGTAAACTGAACTATTCTAACTCTAAATTTCGTCAATTCTGGTTAAAATATCATATCCAAAACTCCTACAATCAATAGTCCAATCGAAACAATAACATTCATTTGAAAAAAGGCAATATTTATTTTGATTAAGTTGAGTTGTTCTTTTTTTGGCGGAGTTGCAATAATATGCTCAATAACAAGAATTAGCGCAACAATTATTACTCCCATTTCAAATATATACGAAAACAATGGATAAAAAATTGGTATTGATGCAAACAAAATCACTGAAATAATATGACACACTATTGAGACAAAAAAAGCTGTACTAACTCCATATCGACCAGGTACGCTATACAATCCTTGATCTGCATCAACATCTGCATCTTGGCAAGCATAAATTAAATCAAATCCAGTTGCCCAAAACATCACCGCAAGCCCAAGCAACATCGGCGCAACCGGAAATGGTTCGAAAAACGGTCTTATAACTATCCACGCCCCAATCGGCGCACACATCAAAACCATACCAAGCCACAAATGCGCCGATACCGTCCAACGCTTTGCATAACTATACCCAAAAATAAATAACAATAACGGAACAGAAACAATCAATGGAAAAATATTGGGCAAAAAAAGAAACGTCGATAACACAAAACCAACGGAATTGAAAAATACAAAAAGTAAAACATTACTTGCTGAAATAATACCTGCCGGAAGATGACGGTTGGATGTTCGCGGGTTACGGGCGTCGAGTTCTCGATCTGCGTAACGATTAAATCCCATCGCAGCATTGCGTACAAAAACCATACACAACAAAATCCCAACCAAATCAAAAACTCTAGGATAAACAGGAACCGCCTGCTGCAAATTCAAACTCAACGCCATCAAACCGCCAAGCAACGCAAACGGCATCGCAAAAAGCGTATGGGAAAATCGAACCAAACTAAAATAAACACCAAACACAAATACTCCCTTTACTTCCTTTCATATCATGTTAATCGTTGATGCCGTCATTTCACTCGAATGCTGTTTTAAACTGTTCTCGCTTTAAATATCCATTGCCGCCGTCAGCTTACCTATCGGAAGGCTTTTACACTCTTGAGTCATGAAATTTATAGTACGAACAGTATGTATTTTGCATTTAATATCCGTTTGATTAAGTCCAATAAGGAATTTGTCCGGTAGAAACAAATTATTATTTTTGTTGTATTCTATTGGGAATGCATAATTCCCTGACCTCTAACTCCTTTTGAATTTATTAATTCTTACCAGATTTTTTGGAAAATTCACACATTCTACTGAAATATTACAATTAACTTTGATTTTCATTTTTACAATTACTTATAATTTTTCCGTAGATATATTCGGTTAGTTGTTTTATTCCGAAACCAGTTGCAGCTGAAATTAGTAGTACATCTTGCCCTAGTTCTTCGGTAAATTTTGTTTTGATCAATTCCGCGTCAGGAATATCTGCCTTTGTAATAACAACTACTTCAACCCGATCTCCCAACGATTTGTCAAACTCAATTAACTCGCGTTTAATTAAAATATAATTCTCCCACGCATCTGAATTGTCATCAGGAAACGGTTCAACAAGATGCAGTAAAATTCCAGCACGTTGAATATGCCGTAGAAAATCATGACCTAAACCAACTCCCAAACTTGCCCCTTCAATCAAACCCGGAATGTCCGCCATAACAAATGAACGATCATTATCGAGTTGAACTAATCCAAGATGAGGATGTTTTGTCGTAAAAGGATACGATGCTATTTCCGGTCTTGCTTTAGAAAGACACGAAAGCAATGTACTCTTGCCCGCGTTAGGCTTGCCGACCAAACCGACATCTGCTATCACCTTCAATTCCAAACGTAATTGTCTGAATTCGCCCGCTTCACCTGGTTCAGCTTCACGCGGCGCGCGATTGGTGGCAGACTTAAATCGTGTATTGCCTCTGCCGCCTTTACCGCCGCGGCAGACAATTACTTCATCACCTTCTTGTGATAAATCCTTCAACAAAAAATTATGACGGCGATCAAATATCATCGTACCAACCGGAACTTCCACAACCAAATCATCTGCACCTTTACCGTGACATTGTGCGCTGTAACCTTGTTCGCCATTTTTAGCACGCCATATTTGACGCCGCGTCAAATGAATTAGGCTATACTCATTGCCGGAACTACGAAATATCACACTGCCGCCGCGACCTCCGTCGCCGCCGTCAGGTCCGCCGCGAGGCACATACTTTTCACGGCGAAAACTAACACAACCATCGCCGCCTTTACCAGCCTCAACATCCACCTCAACTTCATCTACAAACATAATCAAAAAAATAAAATAAAATAACTTGGGACACCACCCTCTACTCCTAAAATAATTAAGGCAACCTATTATACCTAATTAAGGCAACCCATTATACCGCTCGTACTAGACATTATAAGACTCAGGAACAAAAAACCGCTTTCCAATAAGTAAACAGACAGCGGTAAACAAAACTTAAAGTACGAACAGCTTAAAATATCTTGTCCAATAATTTCATAACTTTTAAACTGTTCATACTTGAATTTTTCTTTGCCGCCGCTTGCTTACCTATCGGAAAGCAGGCTTTTACGCTACTGAGCCAGGCAATTTATAGCACGGGAAGTGTATACTCATCATATTTGCAATTTTGGTTTTTCAGTTTGAGTTCTTGTTTGCCGTATCTTGAAAATTCCTAACCGAATTTAATTGTGTAAGGAGTATCGTTACCGGTTGCCCAACAAAACGCGGATGTCTTTTTCGCGTTCTTTGGGTGTTACTTTCAAGTTGATGAGTTTTCCGTCTTTGAATTGACCTTCGACGGTTGTTTTGTAAGGCGCGTTTAATTTGAACTC
>JAITDV010000028.1 GCA_031282385.1 Planctomycetaceae bacterium
GTACTCCGCCAAGCCTGCCATTGCCAAACAATTGAAAAAATGTTTCATAATCAAGATTACGTATCGCCGAAATTTTCAACTCCAACAACGCATTTTGACGCGGATTCATATCTACTGCATAAACACGATTAAGATCACACAACGAATACGAAAGCGCATTGCAACCTGCCGACGTAATCACAAGAAGATTGTCCGTAGGCGTAAGATTCAATACTTGCTTATCAATACGCGGGTCTTCCCAACAAGTGTTGTAAACAAGATTGTTACCATGCACAATTCTAAATACACGACCGCTCATCCATTCGCTTATTTTACTCATAAGAATAACTTCTCCCATTAAATTAAATTAAAATCAGAGACAAAAAAATCAAATCAATCACATACATACTAAAACACACTATATACTATTCGTACTATAAATCGCGCGACTCAAGAGCGTAAAAAACCGTTTTCAAAAAGTAAACAGACGTCGGCAAAGGAAATTTAATGTGTGAATAGTTTAAAATTCAGCCGCACAAATACTTCAAAATAAGTTTGCCCAATAATTAATTCCGTATCAGTTGCCAAAATTTTAAGCGTGAATAGTTTAATAATATATCAAAAATTCATCTTGTCTCATATCAAACAGTTTTGCTACTCAATATAACTTGAAATTTTTACCTTCTTGAATTCACGGCGGATAATGTTCAGTTTATTTATCGTAATGTTCAACTCGCCAATCAAACCGCAATAAATTCCGCGTCTCGTTGTACCGAAAAACAACACAATCAAAATTGCCAAGTTATACAAAGCGTGTGAGAATATTATCTCCCAAGTGTATCAATGTCAATAGATGAAAGACGAAGTACATGAATTTGATTTTTTTACAGCACCGTATCTTACGATTATATTGATTATAGTGATTATAGTGATTATATTGATATTTTTAGAAGCCTCACCCTATAAATGTCATTTGGATAAAGCAAATTTATTTAATATCCGAGTCTGTTCTAATATCTTTGTACTGCCTAATTTCAAAATAAAATGAATTATATTATTGGGTATATTTTGTAATCGGGTCTTGACTTTGTTGTAGAACATTAGAAAATTATTGATGAATAATTTGGGAGTGGATTGTTTGTAATCGGCTTTTAGCTGAATTATATATTGTTCGTACTATAAATCGTGTGACTCAAGAGCTCAAAAGCATGTTTTCCGATAGGTAAGCAGGCGGCGGTAAACGAAATTAAAGTGTGAACAGTTTAAAATCCGCTTTTATGCCTTGATTTTACGAATCCTAATGGACGTTTGATATACATTGTAAATGTAGGATTATAATTTTGAATTGAGGTACAATACGTTTAACTTTTTTTGTATTTAAAGACCGTTTTGTTTTTTCTAATTGAGAGATTTTTCAACTGACCATACATTAGATTTCGGAACTTTTGCGGTTTATTTTATTGATTTTTTGAATCTGCGGGTTCTGAATATGTATGGTATTTTTGAGAAATATTATTTTGTGTGTTATTTTCTGTTGGACATTAAGAAACGGTTATAACATTTAATCTTGGAAGGTAAAAAAATGATTGATCGAATGTATGAATTTTCGTGGGATATAATTGGCGATCTTGATGCCGGACGTCCAAATCTTGGTGAAAATGTTAATCTGGTTTTGTATCGCCTTATGCAATACACTTTCCGCGACGTGGCAGAACAACGTTTTGGAACTGAAGTTTGCAATACGCTTTTTTATGACGCCGGCAAACTGGCAGGAATATTCTTTTTCGAGAAATTTTTGAAAGAGTTTGCCGCGTTACCTTTGAATGGTTTTGTAGCTGAGTTGCAACGTGTGATGCGTGAGTTGGGAATAGGTATTTTGAGGATTGAGAAGGCTGATCCTGAAGCTGGTACTTTTGTTTTGACGGTTTCTGAGGATCTTGATTGTTCGGGATTGCCGGACATTGGAATAGAAGTTTGCAATTACGACGAAGGATTCATCGCCGGAATTTTTTACAAATACACCGGTCAGGTATTCAAAGCAAAAGAAGTAGATTGCTGGGCTTCAGGCGACCGCACATGCCGATTCAAAGTAGATAAAGCATCTTAAAAAATAATAGTAAATATTCAGTCCCTACAGGCAACTTCGAAAAATCTATTTTTGGCAGAATTATCAAAAATTTTAGGATTGGCAAGTTTAGACAATAAATTTATACTATCCACGAATTTGCGCAAATTATTTAATTCCTGAAAATTCGCGTAAATTCGTGGACAAAATGAGTTTTTAGAAGTTCACGAAATTAGAAAAATTTTTCTTTAAAAAGTAACCGTAAAATATTTGGTATCCCCAAAATATTAAAGCGTGTTTTTCTATAGTGTAATTCTATGAGCGTTGACAAAATTCATGTGTGATGGGATTATATTAGTGTATGTTTGCAATCAATCATTAATTCAAGTATTGTTTTAAACAATTCACACTGTAAATTTCGTTTACATTCGCCTGCTTACCTATATTGGAAAGCAGGTTCTTACGCTCCTGAGGCACGCAACTTACAGTACGAACAGTATAATATGAACAGTTACAAGATTACATTCATATTACAATTCAATTTCACAACCATTAGCTTATCGAACCTGTTACAATAATATTCGATTTTTGTAACGAAAATTTAACTTAAAGGAGTACATTATGGTAGTATTTAATCCGTTTTCGTGGTTCAAAGGGAAACTTACGCTTTCGCGAGTTCAACTTGATGATTTGAAACGTGAGCAATTCAAACTTGAGGGCGATATTCGTAAACTTGAAAAAGAAGAAGAACAACTCAACAAAGAACGTGAACAACGCGAAGATGAATACCGTGTTGCTCATGCCAACGGAAAAGAAGTTATCAAAAAAACTATTATCCGTAAACTGGAGACGTTGAAAATTCAATCAAAAAGTGTTGCGACTCGTCTTAAAACTTGTTACTCGATTTATCAAACGACTATTGGTCTTATTGCCGTCAAAGAAAATCAAGCGTTTTTTGAAAAACTCGGCATTGGTTCGCTTGTTATGAAAATGGATATTGATGAATTGCAATCGTTTATTCAAGAAGCTACTATTGAAGGCGAATTGCAACAGGAAAAACTTGCCCGCTTGCTCGGAGCAACCAACGCAATGACCGAAACCGATGGTTCAAGTGAAGCGATTTTGATCTCACAATACGATGAAGAGTTACTAGGTAAATATTCAAACCACACCGAATCCGCCCCAACAACATCAACTTCAATCTCTAACTCTTCCGACAAAGAATACGCGGAAATTCTTGACAGAACTGCCAACGCAGTCAACGAATTAAACCAGACGATGAAGGAGAACTCATAATGACATCGTGGGCTGATACTTTAACAACTTATATTGAACACGCTAATTCGCAATTGCAAAAAGGCGACCGAAACGGCGCGTCCATTGAAACTGCGAAAGCGGCAGAGTTGTTATTTGTTGAAGCGAAAAAAGCCGCCAATACCAACATGAAAAAAAATTTGACATTGAGAGCAACTCAATTACTTGAGACGTCATTATTGTTGCGCGGCGAAATCAAAAAAAATTTGCCCGACAAACAATCTCACAACAAACAACAAATTCCTCAAAAAAATAACACAAAATCACAATCGCAATTAGAAAAAGATGAAGAAGAAAAACCGATATTTTCTCGTGGTTCGACGTTGGCATTTACGGATGTTGCAGGGTTAGTTGATGTGAAAAATACGTTGTTGCAACGTATAGTTTTGCCATTTCGTTTTCCTGACAAACTTGCGATTTATGGTTTGACGAGCGGCGGCGGCATGTTGTTTTATGGACCGCCGGGTACGGGTAAAACTCTTTTAGCGCGTGCAGTTGCGGGGGAGTTAGGTTTGCCGTTTTATTTGATAAAGAGTTCGGAAATTTTGAGTCAATATTACGGACAAAGTACAAAAAATCTCGCAGCACTATTTGAACAAGCTCGAAACGAACCCAACGGCGCATGTATATTTTTTGACGAAATCGATTCACTTGCAAAAAAACGAAATGATGACACCCATGGTGCAACATTGCAAGTTTTAACTCAATTGTTGCAAGAGTTGGATGGAGTTAGTGGTCGGCGCGCGAAATTAGTTTTTCTTGCGGCGACGAATACGCCGTGGTTATTGGATGAAGCGATATTGCGTCCTCCGCGGTTTTGTGAAAAGTGTTATGTTCCTTTACCAGACGAGCCGGCGAGACTGGCAATGTTTGAACTTGGTTTGAAAAATTGTCCGGTTGATTCGGATTTGGTTTTTGATGAGTTAGTTGAAGCGAGTGAAGGATTGAGTGGTGCGGAGATCATCAACATTTGTGAAAGAGCAAAATTAATTCCATTCACAGAAGCAATACAAACTGGAAAAGACCGCGCCGTAAATAACAACGACTTCAAAAAAGCAATGCAAAATATCAAACCCGGCATAAACCCAAATTCTTTGCAAAAATATAAAGATTGGTAATGTTATCACAACTCTTGAATTTTTGGTTTTCTTTTTTTAATTAAACTTTTTGCAAATAACATTTACACTTATAAATATAATGGCAAAAAAGAGTATACATAAGCGGCGAAAAAGAATCCACAAAAACGAATGATGTAATTATACTGGCTACAACAGACGTGACACAACCAACACCCGTTGGTTCAACAAATGTTACCGTACTGTGGGTTGTTTTAACTTTTAACGATGGAAAAATATCAGAAAATAATAATAATAAAATACGCAATACCTTTATAAACGCTAGTAAAGATAATAAAGAGAAAACAAAATTAGGAATGCGGATTTTGAAATTTCCTGATCAAACGTCACCTTTTATTGGTTATGCTTTTGAAATAAAAGGTGATGTTAAACCAAATGATTTTACTAAAGAAATAGTTTTACAACGCAGAGTCGATGCTTTCGCAAAATTTAAAGGCAAAAATATGAACTTTGCTTTGACAAAACAAATAAAATCTGTTGATACCGATGATACAAGCCTAGATGATTTTCAAGAAAGAAAACCTACTCCTATATGGGATATTGATCACCCGGGAGTACGTGTTAGCGATATGACCAAGCAAGCTGATCATACAACACAACAAATATTCAATATGCATGAATTTGCGTTTTTTAGCGGCGCAAGATGTTCTGACATAATGTTATTCTCAATATTCATTTATGTTATAGTTACAAATAATGATATTACAGATGGCGGCGGTGATTACAAAAACGAACACAGACCAGTAAGAAGAGGCAGAAACGGAAAACTTGAATCAATTCATTGGAAATATTGATTATTAATAAATCTGTTATAACCGTATTTTCTTTAACTTTTGGACATAATCAATTACAACAAATCATATAGTTTATTGTAATTGATTATTAATTATTAAATAAGATTATTCACTATAATTCAAAAAAATTCAAAGGAGGAAAATGTTGGCAAACTTTAAGTATTTGTTTGGGGTTGCAATTTTATTGTTATTGACATCGCTAACTTTTGCTGAAACTTATCAACTGGATAAAGAAACGATTGATAAATATATCAGTATTATTGACGATGAGAAAAATTGGGAATTAGATATCTCAGTAGGAAAATTCAACATAACAGATTCAGACGCATTGTTTCAAGCTGTTGAAGTATTAGGCGCAATCAGATGCAATGATGAAAGAATTTGTAAAGCGCTAGCCCGTAAAAAGTGAAAATCTGTAAGCGTTATTCGGACACGTTTAAGAGAACATTTTATTGAACTTGCGCTTATCAGAATCGACGAGCCTACAATAAAAATGGCGCTAGAAAATCTCGGAGAAACGCCATATTATGGAATTTTGACTTTAACTCCTATTATGCCTTATGATTCAGCGCTAGAATTAATCAAGGCGTATAGAGAACAAAATAAACATGACCCTAGTATTGTTCAAGGTATAAACGAACTGGAGAGAATAATAGACGAACAGAAAATATGTTCAAGGGAGCGTCAATTGCCTCCTTTACATAATTTTACGCTTAACCATCCTCTTTACAAGGCTCATCAATCTGTGATTAAGACTAATCTTGAATTAGTTCAACAAATATTGAAGGCGAATAAAAATTTGTCGTTGATTGATTCGGAAGCGAAGACGAAATTGTTTGCCGCAATCGACGAACTTGCGAAGGTTCGGGCGGTTGAAGCGGTCGAGGTTCTAGCGCCGATTCTTTTGTTGCAAGCGGATAAAAAGGATAAAGAAGTTGCGGGTTTGGACAATAAATATTTATCGTTACAAAAATATCCCGTAGGCGTCGCGCTTGCCAAAATCGGGATTCCGTCAATTTGGGGATTGCTTGACGAAATCGCGAAACGTTCCGACAACTCCGACCAATACCGCGAAATCGCCCGCAACGTTATGACAACAATCTTGATCGAAAAAGCGATTCCCGGATTCGTCAACGAAACTTTAGACAAGTACAAACTCGAAAACAAAGATAAC
>JAITDV010000059.1 GCA_031282385.1 Planctomycetaceae bacterium
AATGAATTGGTTCCGAAGTACGGTTTTTATTCCTACGGCGAACCGCTCCGAACAATGCCGGGTAAATTCGGCGCACGAAATTCTAAATTGTACGAAATTCTGAAAAACGGACATCATGATGTTAAATTAACGTCAGAAGAAATGCACCGAATCACGCTTTGGCTTGACTGTGTTTCGATTTTCTACGGAGTGTACGAAAAAGAAGGCGGTGAAGCTCAATTACGCGGTGAAATTGTTTATCCGACATTAGAATAACAATTTTCGTAATTGTTCGGTAACGTGTGTTTTTTTATTGTAAAATGTTTTGAGTTAGATTTAGAGTTGGAGTTAGAGTTAAATTTTGTCAAAGGGCTGAAAGCCCAACATCATCTAGCGTAGGGCGATGTTCTATGTTAATGATTAAAGGCTTTCAACCTTAGTTTACAAAACAACATAAGAAAACATTCCTCTGAAATATTACCAATTTTCCAAACCAACTTTTATAAGATTTTAGTAACTATCTAGTTATCCCTGAAAAAGTCTTTTTGTTGTTTTTGGTAGCCAACTTGTTCGTGGCGAGTTCGTTTGAGCATCCGAAAGGGGACTTCTTGTCAATTAATTTTGATAATAGACCTTTTTTCTAACCTAAAAATACATCAACGCAACAAAAAACCTACAACGAAAAACCACCTTTAACTCCTCCGATACCATCCCTAACCCCTCCGAAGGAGGGGAATTATTCCCCTTCCTCGGAGGCGTATTCTTATTCCCCTTCTTCGGAGGGGTCAGGGGTGGTCTCCTACAGGTTAGCGAAAAGGTCTATTCAGCTGGATGCCATGAGATACGGAAACTTTGTTTTGATTTTTCTGAATTTTCTTCGTTTGTGTTATTTGTTGAATTGCAGATTTGGTTGTCGCGACCTGATGCGGCGATCATTTCGTGTATTGCATGTCCGGCTTCAACACGCTCAATATTTTTACCGTCTGTTTTGTTACGGTTATTCGACACGGCATAATAATTCAAACCTAAGCTTGCTAACACTTCACTGAAATGTTCGGGTTGGGCGGCAGCTTGTAGGAACAATCTTGCTTCGTTATTTTCCGGTGTTAATTGAATCCATTCTTCGATTACTTTGATTGCGTCTTCATTGCGACCGGCTGCAACCAACGCTAACGAATACCATCTTAAGCAAATTTGATCATGGCAACCTTTTTTATATGCATTCTCCAAAGTAAATAACGCCTCATTCCATCTGCCGGCAGAACCATGACAAGCACCTGTAATCGCATCACGAACAAGGTCAAGTTGTTCATCGCCGAAAAGTATTGCCGCCAACTCGCGGGCTTTAGTCTCGTGTAACTCCGCAATATAAAGATTCAACAAATGCCGCGTGTACTCCGCAACATCTATCACATTATCAAGATTCGCCTCCAATATTGCAATCGCTTCATTATTTTCTCCGCGTAAATGTTTGACAAAAGCCGTGCAAACTACTGTTATCTCAATTATCCGCAAACGATGCCACACATCAAGCGAAATACGACCATGTTTAATTGCCGTGTCATAAGTTCGCAATGCCAGATCAAACCTTTTTTGTTTTTGTAAATGTTGTCCCATGAAAAGGAGTAATTGCATGTCCACCGGAAACAAATCAAGCGCGTTTATCAACATTCTTGTCATCGGATCGTCCGCTATCGGCGAAAACAACGTCGTCTCCCAAAATAAATAGTAAGCCTCCAATTTCAACAACTGAATACTCGTCTCGTCAATCAATTTGATCAAATCCCTACGTACTTCAACCAATTCGCCAAGATCGAATTTTGCTTCCGCCCGATACATTAGTTTTTCGTTATCGATAATTTCGCCTTGTTGTTCGAGTCTTTCGAGTAATTTTAATTTACGTTGTCCGCGTCTAAGCAGCATTTCAGAATTGCCGTATTTTGTCGGGCAAATTATACGACCCGGTGCTGCACTGATTTTTAACAACAATTTCAAAGCCATCGGAATAATTGATTCGCGGACACGACCAGAGAAACGTAAACCCTTTCTAGTCGGCATCAAACGCGCTGCAATCGTTTCTTCATCAAGATCATGCCGGCTTTTATCAAATTTGGCGAATCGCTGTAGAGCTAAAACGTAAATATTATTTCGATCAGATTCTGTTGCAACAAATTGCTTGAACATATCAATTGTACTTTCAAGAAATTCGTCCCCCGCATCCATCCACAACAACCAATCCGCAACATCATTCAATTCAACATAATCAATCAACCGATTTTTTGCCGCCGAATAATCATCCAAACCAACAACAGATATCAATTGACTGTTCAAATCCACCGAGTCAATATATTCACGCATTTCATCTGTCAAATCAATACCAAGCAAAAATATTTGGTCAGAGATCAATTTTGCGTTATTAATTGTAGTTTCGAGTTGATCGGATTCGGAATCAATAACGATAGCAACAGCAATTCGTGAATTGTTAAAATTTGACATGAAAACCTCAATTATTAAAAAGATGATTGGTTTTATTATCGTTACAATAATTTTGTTGGGAGGTATATTAAACTGTTCATACTTGAAATTTCGTTTACATTCGCATGTCTATCTGTTTGAAATCAATGCTGTTACGCTTTGAATCTTGTAATTTATTGTACGATCAATATGTGTTGTTTTTGGGGAGGATTTAATACCGATTTTTACCTATTGACAGCGCGGCGCGGGCGGAACGCTGTATCGGTTGATCGTCATTTTGGAGTAGGAATATTTAACAGATTTGCAAATATACCGGTAAAACTTCCAATTATTCTATTTTCCGAAAATGTAATTGGGAACCTCTAATAATTCATGTTATCCACGAATTTCCACTAATTAACACGAAAAAATTAGTGAAAATTCGTATCAATTCGCGGACAAAATGGGTTTTTAGAAGTTCCCTTTTGTTAATTTTTTGATATGAATTGAATGAAGAATTACAACAGGCAATTTCTAAAAAAATATTTTTAGCAGAATTATCAAAATTTTTAAAATTGACAAGTTTAGACAATAAATTTATTCCATCCGCGAATTTACACAATTTATTCATTTCCTAAAAATTCGTGTAAATTCGCGGACAAAATGGTTTTTTAGAAATTCCCGGCAATTATTTATGCGGCGCGGTTTTGCATTTCCTGTTTAATCAAGATCAAATCGCTATTTTTCGGTACAAAAGATTCGTCAAGCAAAATTGTATTATCAAGCAATTGCCTCACACATTCTGCATTCAACGAATGACTACCGCGATACGACTCAAACGTACCAATCCAATCACAGTCTGTTAATGAAAAATCTCCCACCATGTCCAGAACTTTGTGTCTTGCGCATTCATTATCGTAACGATAATTATTGTCAATCGGTCCTTCCGGCGTCAATACCAAGACATCACGCGGAGAAACACGTTGACACAAACCTGCTGAAAGCAAACAATCCGCTTCCTTCTTACTCAAAAAAGTTCTCGCCGCAGCAACTTCATTTTGAAACGATTCAGTAGAAAGTTTAAAACAAAAATCTTGATTGCCTTGCGGATAATCTTTCGACGGCACCAATGTAAATCGATAAACAGAACCGCCAACACGGCTTGGTGTAACATTTATCCAACTATCATCATTGCCGACTTTTAACGATCTTGCGACAAGACGTACTTTCCGAATCGCCACTTGAGCAATCACCCCAACACGATTTAGCGCAACAAAAAAACGGTGCCCTGAACCATCAAAACCCGGCATTTCCGCTCTATTTGTACGTATTTCACAATTGTCAATTTCAAGCGCACGCACCGCAGCCAAAACATGCTCTACCATATCAACCCGCGCTAAACCGTTCACAAGTGAAGTTTGACGCGGCTTTTCTTCTCGGTATTGTACCAAAGCCGGAATACGCGGCTCACCTGCTAAATCAGTCCGCACAAAATAAATTCCGTTGTCCGGCTTCGCAGGGCAAAACTCCAACTCAACATCCTCGCCGCTCCAAAAACCAAAACCGCTCAAAACAACACGACCGGCTATCGTATTTTGTAAACGAAAACTTTGTCTGAATTTACCCGAAAATAATAATGGCGCTGCCAATGTTGAATTATCGCTCATTTCATTGGTTTGGAATTATTGATGCAAATGTATCCGAGCCTTTCGTATCAATATATCTCTTGTAAAAAATATGTAAAAAATATCAGTTATACTCCAATTACGCTTTAACAATTCGGCGCAACTATTCAGTCGAGATATACTGCCCGCACTATAAATTGCATGACTCAAGAGCTTAAAAGCCCGCTTTCCGATAGGTAAAAGCGGGCAGCGGTAAAGGAAAATTCAAGTGTGAACAGTTTTACTAAATATTTCGTCCTAAAATAGCAGCGGTATTGTAGTGCAACTTGTTTCTAAATTGCCCTTTGCGGGGCGAATTAAAAAAACATAAAACAAAAAAAAGCCTAAATGCCGAATTACTGAAATTTACAGTGTGAACAGTTTTTAAACGCACAACTGAATAGTTACAATTCTACTTACTTATTACCGCACAGATAACGCAGAATATTAAGATTTAACCAGATTGGTTTTATTTACATTCAATAAATATAATTTCCACTCTGTTTAAATTGTTATTCAAATGTGTGTTTGTTATCTGCGTTGTCTGCGTACGATAGCAATTTAACAATTATTAATCTAATAATACTGTTGATTTATTATCGTTACGAAAATTACTTGGGAGTTGTCGTTGTTGTACTAGACGTTCCTGATGCATTGATCATTGGCGGAATTGCAATATTATTTCGTGGTTGAACAGTATTTTTAGCTGCAATAGCCGCCTGTTTTTCCTGTTCACGCAGCAACTTTATGTTAGGGATATTTGTAGTTTGATTTCGTTTTCCATAAAGTCTGTTAATAATTGCCTGCGAAATTTCAAGATTCTCGTCATACCAAATCAAATTCTGTTCCAACATAGTCGCAACAGAATTCGGGTCTGCCGGATTAGCTTCAACCGTGCGGTAATCCATTACCTGTGCGATTCCAGCTTGTTTGGCAATTAAATTGATTTCTTCTCGAATTTCCTTGTACACATCATGCAAGATTATCGAATTTTCCGTCATCAATTTTCGTTGCGCAATTTTTACATCCTTGTCTAATTCCGTAACTTTTGAAGTAATCTCTTCTACAGCTCTATCGTGGTCGGGCGTTCCTGGAGTAAGTTGATGTGCGTTGAGCGTCTTCTCGCGTTCAGATATAACCATCTTTCGCTTGT
>JAITDV010000095.1 GCA_031282385.1 Planctomycetaceae bacterium
TAGTTATTGTTTTATCCGAGATTTTCCTTAAAACCTTGCAAATATTAGACCTTTTCTCTAACCTAAAAATACATCAATGCAACAAAAAAACTACAACGAAAAACTGCCTTTAACTCCTCCGAGACCACCCCTAACCCCTCCGAAGGAGGGGAATAAGAATACGCCTCCGAGGGAGGCGAATTATTCTCCTCCTTCGGAGGGGTCAGAGGTGGTCTCTTACAGGTTAGCGAAAAGGTCTATTATCAAAATTAATTGACAAGGAGTTCCCATTCAGATGCTCAAACGAACTCACCGCGAACAAGTTGGCTACCATTAAAACAACAAAAAGACTTTTTCAGGGACAACTAGATAACTCTTCAATGAATTTTTTGAGTCGGCAAAAAGAAGTATGTTTCTTTGCTATCTTATCGAAATTATCGAAGTGTTTCACAATTTTGATTGCCTCAACAATTTTATTGTATTTTTGTTTCAAATATTTACTAATGCGTTTCTTACTGTCATCACTATTATTTAATTGTTTAACATTATTAAATTTTTTTACAGGATGTGGCGAAACAATTTCCTTTTTATATTTAGTCAATGCTGAACCATCAACAATTATCCAACCTTCCAATTCCGGTTCAATACAAATTAATTTAACCTTTGATAAATTAACCTTGGCATTTTCCAGATTCGTTTGTATTTTAACAATATCGTTGTGTCGGCAAGGTTCTTTTCTTCGTTTTCCTCGCCGTTTTTTTTCCCAAGGCGGCATTAAGTCCCAAATAATCGCAACAACATCACATTTTTTTAATAATAGTTTTGCAGTTTTTCCGCAATTATCAATCATCAATTTCTTATTACGATGCCCCTCAACTATTATCTCTAATTGAGGGCAAAGTTGTTGCACAACATATTCATAAACCTGATGATCAGTACCCTCTATCGGGCATTCAAGAATAAGACCTAATTTCATTGTCGTGAAAATTTGTTCATTGTGTAAAGAGTACCAGCAGAAAACTCCTCTTTCCAATCGTCAAAACTTTTATCATCATCAGGACGATAAAAACTTGTTTTACTTTCATTGCGATCTGCAACAATAACGTGCTGTAAGTCCACTAAATCGAGAAAATAAGGTGAATGCGATGTTACAACAAATTGGTGTTCGGGTAACATGCCGCGCATTTCTGTTACGAGTAAATTAAGAGTTCGCGGGTCTAATCCATTTTCAACTTCCTCAATAAAAACAATTGGCGGCGGTGTTTCACTGTTAAGAATTGACAACATTGCCAATATCCGCAATGTCCCGGACGAAAAAAGCCAACTTGGAATATAATGCTCATTATTTTTTTCCTTAAAAAAAAGGTAAATTAATTTTTGAACGTTAACTTCTTCACCGCCAACGTAATCCAAGTCCGGTAACACATAACGAAGTTTATCAATAACCAGATTACTCAATGCCGGTTTGTCTTGCAAACGGCGAAAAAAATCAGCAAGATTAGCTCCTGAATTTTTCATTCTAACAATTGAAGTACTGTAATTACGTTGTGTTGGAAAATACATTTGCTCCGGTTCAAGCATCAAGAATTGCCAAGACAAGATGTAATTGCGAAAGTCAATTCCAAAAGGTTCTTTGGTCTCTGATAATTGTAATGATGTTTGAAATTGATTATCCGAAAAAGTTGTAATTTTCTTTTCAAAGATAGTTTCATTTCCATTTTTTATGATTCATTAGTGATAATATACAGATCGCTGTTTGGTGTGATATTAAATCCTACTTTGTAGTTAAATTTGTTTTTAGCAAGTTTACCTCGAATGATAATTTCTATATCATTTTCAAAGAGTTTATTTTCGGCTATTTTTGTATTTGAAGTATTGCGGATGTATTCAAGACCGAACCAGCGGTTTTGAAATGCCGCAGAAACTCCGTATAACAACACATCTTGAAAAGTTTTTAACGCTTCAACAACGCTACTTTTACCACTGCCGTTATTACCAACGAACACCGATAAGTCCGTTAATTTAACAGTTGCCGACTGAATCGCTTTGAAATTTTTGATCGTTATCTTTTCAATCATATCTGTATATGTGTATAACAAAGTTCTAATTCTTAAAAATCGGAGTCTTCACAATTCAAATTTTCTGAATCTACCGTATTAGATGTTTTCACAACGGGTATCTATTCAGTAACCACAATTGCGTAAGACTTACTATTTTAGCCGCGCTAGCGACGACAACATAAATAACCGGCGGTTGCGCTGTGATCCACCGCTGGTTATTCATGATGTCGCTCTGTGTGACTTGAATAATTCATCATAACACCAATTTCATCCATAAACACCTAATACGGTAGATTCAGCAATATTTTTTCTTCAGATTTTTGCTAAATTATTTCCTTCACGAACTCCGTTACCGTCAATCGATGTACGCCGAGGATACGGGCAATCGCACTTTTAGATACTTTTTTATCCAACAAAGTTTTTATTTCAGCTTCTTTGCCGGTCAGTTTTTTAATTTTTGACTTGCGCCCCTTAGGACGACCAAGAACTTTTCCTTCTGCGCGAACACGTGCAAGAGCTTCTTTAGTACGTTGGGAAATAAGATTACGTTCAATTTCAGCAGATAAGCCAAAGGCAAAAGCAAGAACTTTAGAATTGATATCGCTACCTAAACGGTAGTTATCTTTAATTGTCCACACATGAATATCGCGATTCATACATTCGTTGAGGATACCCATGATCATGAGCAAATTCCTTCCCAATCGTGATAATTCCGTACAAAGCAAAATGTCGTCTTTCTTCATTTTCTTGAGCAATTTCCCCAATCGCCGTTCCTGCACGCTTTTGGAACCGGAAATCGTTTCCTCAATCCATTTGTCCACTACCAACATGCCTTTGGTACAAAATTGATTGATTTCATAACGTTGGTTCTCAACCGTTTGTTTATCGGTACTGACTCGAATATAACCATAAATCATAGTATTTTCCTCGACAAATTTTGTAAAAAAAATGAACACTCATAAAACAATACAGATTTTGACGAAATTAATCAAGACCATTTTTTTAGGCAAAAAATCGGCGTTTACTTTAGACAAAACGCCTCAAATTGTAACTTTGCAACTTCCGAAAGTTGGGTGATCCTTTCACTAATCGAACAAAGAATCAAAGCAAAAATCGAAGCAGTCGGCACGCCTCTTAAAGATTGGGATATTCAAATCAACTACGGCATAAAAACCGGCTTCAATGATGCGTTTATCATTTCAGGAGAAAAGCGAAAAGAGCTAATAAAACAAGACCCCAAAAGTGACGAAATTATTCGACCATTACTGCGTGGGCGCGATATTAAGCGTTATGGGTATGAATTTGCAGATTTATACCTTTTGTTTATTCCATGGCATTTTCCATTACACACTGATACATCAATACAGGGAGCTTCAGAAAAAGCAGAGCAAGCGTTCAAAAAACAATATCCGGCTATTTATAATCATTTATTACAATATAAAAAGGAACTCTCTAATCGAAACAAAGCAGAAACAGGTATTCGTTATGAATGGTATGCTTTACAACGGTGGGGCGCAAGTTATTGGGAGGATTTTTATAAGCAGAAAATCGTGTGGACTCCCGTTAATTCAGAATATCGTTTTGCAATGATAGAATCTGGTTGGTTTTTCAATAATTCTGTTTTTATGATTACAAATAGCGGAAATGAAAATTTGAATATTATTTTATCTGTGATGAATTCTAAACTGTTTGTTTTTTATTTGAACAAAATAACTTCAGCAGAATATCAGTATGGATCAAAAGAATTATTTCAGACATTTCCAATTCCCAGACCAACAACCGAAATAGAACAAAAAATCGAAATATTGTTACAAACAAAAGAATACACAGCAATTGACCAACTTGTTTATCAATTGTATAGATTAGACGAAGAAGAAATTGCATTTATAGAGATTCAATAAATTCTATCTCTTCTTCATTTAACTTGTAAATTTCATAAACCAATTTATCAATTTCTTGATAATCTTTATCTTGTAATAATACTTCTACTAATTGCTTAATCTCTGTATTAGGTATAGGTATTTTAAGCGGTTCAATTGCTTGAACACTAATCAATAAATCGCCTGTTCCTGTTTTAGGAGAATCTTGTAACATATAGTTTCCCAATTTGGAATTCAATACACCGACCAGATACTTCAGATATTCGCCTGTTGCAAAACAATTACTGTCAAGAACCATATATTTCTTTTCATCATAACAAAATCGAAGAATTGAACCTACCCGTTTCCATACGATTTTCTGCTTATAAAAATCCTCCTATTTTACGCGGCAGAGACATAAAAAGATATGGTTATGATTTCGCTGATTTGTACTTGATTACGACATTCCCAAGTTTGAAAATAAATATTGAGAAATATCCTGCTGTAAAACGGCATCTTTTAAGTTTTGGGTATGATAGATTAAAACAAACCGGTGAACCAGGAGCTAGGAAAAAGACTAATAATAAATGGTTTGAAACACAAGATTCGATAAGTTATTGGGTCGAATAATTTCGTCACTTTTGGGGTCTTGTTTTATTAGTTCTTTCCGTTTTTCTCCTGAAATAATAAAAGCATCATTGTAACCTGTCAAAATTCCTCGATAGATTTGAATATCCCAATCTTTAAGAGGCGTGCCGACTGCTTCGATTTTTGCTTTGATTCTTTGTTCGATTAGTGAGAGGATCACCCAACTTTCGGAAGTTGCAAAGTTACAATTTGAGGCGTTTTGTCTAAAGTAAACGCCCAAATCATTTATACACTCTTTTTTGACGATACAGGTCTTTGTTTTTTGTCTATTTTTATCCTTTGCGAACAATAAAATATTCACATCAACAGTTACAGACTCAAAAACTTTTGTACCGGCAAAATCTATTAATTGTATGGGATTGGTATTTTCTGCCAAAAATTTTCTTGTCTTTTCACCATAACCCGCCCGCATCCACTTATTAGATGTGATAAGACATAAATTTCCTCGCGAATTTAACAAATCATAACCGCGCTCATAAAAGAGACAGTAAATATCACCTGTACGTACAAGCGTTTTATATCCACATTTTTCATAACGTTTTGCTAATTCTCCATTATTATTTTGTAGTTGAATATACGGCGGATTACCGATTACAATATCAAAACCATCAGTAATCCCGAACATAACAGCACTGTCAAAAAACGGTGAAGTATAACAGACATTAAACGGATTCCATTTTAGTATTTTTTCTTTTGTCTCTGCTCCGAAATTAAAATTAGGATTATCTACAATTTCCTGTTTCTTTTTATTGAAATTATTTTTTATTTGTTCTTTTTCTTTTGGGGTTTGTGCGGTGGTGAACGGTAAAAATATCTCGGTGAGTTCTTTGAATGATTTATTGATACCAAAAATATCGCATTGCTCTTTTTCTGCTATTCCGGTCAATGTATCGGCAACAACAAATTTCGTCTCAAGATTGGGCAACACTTCAAATTCTTTGATCTGTTTAGGTGTTTCATAATCGACCAAGAGTGAAATAAAAAAACGTAACTTACTGATCTCTATTGCAATATTTTGTATATCGACGCCATAAATACAATTCGTAATAATATCCAATTTGTTTTTGTATGTTGTTTTGTGTTCCTGCAATTTTTCAATTGTCCGCACCATCAACATAAACATTCCCATCGGGAATGCCCCAGAACCACACGCAGGATCAAGAATTTTCAAATCGGTAATCGCAGCAACTATCGAATTTTTGTTAGGAAAATTTAGTTTGTCTTCATTGTTGTCAATCAAATCGTCAATCTGTGAATGTAATTGGGGAAATTTTGTTTTTAATGTCTCTTTCAAACTCTCATGACACATATAATCCACAATTTCACGCGGCGTATAAAAACTGCCGGTTTGTTTACGCGCATTTTCTTTCGTTTCAGGATTGTAAAAACCGATCAGATTTTCAAAAACCGTTCCCAAAAGTTCAGGATCAAGCGCAATATCCTGCTCCAACGGAGTCGATTCCTCAATCGTCCAAACATAACTGCTAAATAAATCAATCAACTCAAAAATAACTTTATCACTTATTTTTGCTCTATCATTTTTGTTGTCGCTGAAACCGTCAATAATGTAATTACCGGCGGTGTTTTTTTTATTCGTTTGCGAATCTTGACCGCTAAACTTAAAATCATGACAGACAAACAAACCGCCGTTCACATAAGGTATCGTATTGGTAAGTTTCAAAAACTCATCCGCTTTACCGGTTTGGAAAAAATCTCTGTAACGGAATACATCAGCAATACCGTAATCGTTTTTTTGCGGATCGTAATAATGTTGCGGGTCGTGTTTTCTGAAACGGCGTTCGTCTATTTTTTTGTTCAACACCGCAAAAAACAAATTTTGTAATACCGCATTGTAATAAACGTCATTTTTTTTAAGAAATTGCTTGGCAAATTCCCGTTTGAAAAATTCATCTTTTATCAAACCTTTTTCTTTCATAAACCAAATAAACATCAAACGCACAATTACACGAATAACCGCTTGAGGTTTGAGTTCTTCCTCTATTTTTTTATCTAATATACGGCTCGCCGATATTAGATTAATTTGAATATCGGCAAAACATTTTGCATACCAATCAACCAATTTTTTATAGAAATCTTTATTGAGAACAGTAACATCAAACACATTGAGCCACGCTTCGTGCAATTCACTATAATTTTTTGCATTATGATTTTTCAAGTCTTGCAGAATCCGTAAATGTCCTGTATGAGTTTTTAATGTATCAATATCTCGCAAAATAATTACCTTGCCGATTTTTTCGCCTTTTCTCCATGATTGTTTATAAAGAAATCTTTCCGGCAACGCAAAAGAAATAAAATGATCATATTTCAACAGTAAAGCGACTGGCACTGTACTCAATTTTCTATTAAAAGCACGCGATAAATCGGCAATTTGTGTACGTGTCGGACGACAGTCAAGTTGCAGAGCAAAAATCATCAATCCTTCATAAGTTTCCGTTCTTGCAATTATTGATTGGGCGTCATCTATTGTGTAAGCGTCATTCTTGAACAATTTAGTTTCAAAAATACTTTTGTCCACAATACCTGAAAAATAAAGTTCTTTTATCTTTGGAAAATGCGGATCATCAAAATTCTTGCGATATTGTTCCGCAAGCAATTTTTTTGCCGACAAGGACATTTTTGTGTTAGAATTTAACGTTACGCCCAAACCTTGAAAAAATCGGTTGACGGCGTCGAAAAGATTATCGTTGTTAAATATGTCAAGGTTCATAGTGTTTGATTTTTAATTTTTAGTAGAAACACAATTCATTGCGTCTTTAAAATTTTTATAATTATTCAGTTGTTTGAGGGTATTTGTTCATGAGTATGACAACGTTACTCCGTAGGAGTTTTCCGTGAATAACCCCCAGTTTCAACTGGGGGTATGTAACCGTAACACATCGTCAACCCTGAAGGGTTGCCCTAAAACACATATTGTTCCTCAAATTTGATTCCAGATTCTTGTAACATTTTTACGTATTCTTCCTCAAACATCACTTTTTTGTGGTGTTCTTTTTGACGTTTGATGTATTCGGTAATCATCTGTTTATCGCGATACGCATAAGTCAATGCACAATAACCCTCCGCCCATGCCGTAAAAGCAGGAAAATTAGTATTTTCTTTAAGCCATTTGTTTGATGCTGTTTTAATTTCTTTGATGTAATCCGATAATGAAACTGTTGGATGTAAATCGGAAAGAATATGAATGTGATTTTCAGTACCATTAATCTGGTACAATATTCCCTTTCGGTTTTTAATGATTCCCCAAATGTATTTGTACAACGATTCGTGATACGCTGCCGGTAATGAGTTTTGCCGATTATAGGTACAAAAGACCATGTGATATAAAATTTGGCGATAACTATTCATATCAATAATAAAAAAATTTGGGCAACCCTTACATGGTTGAATAATAGGAATGCATTAGCCCCCAGTTGAAACTGGGGGAAAGTAAAAATAATCCACTCAACCCTGTAAGGGTTGCACTCAAATAATCGTCAGTCATAAATTCAGGACGAATTTTTGAAACAATTCTTGATTGAAGAGCCGTTTGTTGCACTCAAATAATCGTCAGTCATAAATTCAGGGCAACTCTTACAGAGTTGACGAGGTGTTGTTTCTACCCCCCAGTTAAAACTGGGGGTTATTCACGGAAAACCCTTACAGGGTTGTTACTATTTATTTTTTATTTTATCGTTCTTA
>JAITDV010000147.1 GCA_031282385.1 Planctomycetaceae bacterium
AAAATTTATAAGATTGACAAGTTTAGACAATAAATTTATCCTATCCGTGAATTATTTAATTCGTGAAAATTTATGGAAATTCATGGACAAAATGAGTTTTTAGAGATTCTCGGTTACAATTTTCGTTACAGAAATAAAATTAAAATTCAGACAATATTGTTCGTATTATAAATTACTTGACTCAATAGCGTCAAAGCCTATTTCCGATATAAGTAAGCAGACGGTAACAAAGGACATTAAAGTGTGAACAATTTATAAGGGGTAAAACAATGAGAACAATAATTTCAAACATAAAGAGAATACATTTATTTTTGTATTTTTTCGTTTTTTGTTTTTTTGCCGCAACTGTTGCAGCACAAGAATTTCCGCGACCGGCAGGTGATTGGGGCGGAGGCAGAATGCCGCGCGGCGGATTTGGCGGTGAAAGATTCGGCGGAAACAGACCGCCAGACGGTGCGTTTCCACGTCAACCATTTCCGGGCGGAGAATGGCGCGGCACTGGCGGCGGTGTCCCCGGCGGTTTTAGAGGCGGTGCGGGCAATGCGGAAAACAGCAGAATCGAAATTGATATGCAATTGGGAAACAATGAGCGGAACGAAATAAGTCTCCAACGACTTCGTGATTTTGACACAAACAAAAACGGAATTATTGAACAAAACGAAATGTCCGATCCGCAACGCCGCGAGAGTATTAACCGAATTGTAACAAGATTGGGCGGTAATCCGAATCAGACTACTGTTAATATTAACGAGCTTGCGAAACAGGTTGCGTCGTCGAATCGAGGGGTTGCTTTGCTTCCTAACTTGCCGGTGAATCCGCTTGTGCCGTATTTTGGTGAAAATGAAACGCAACACGAGACAGTTCTACAATTCGGTGAACGCGAAAAAACACCGGCTTCCACCGCAAAAACAAATAAATCCGACTCTCAAACAAACCCAAACAACGATAAACTTGCACAGGCAAGAACAATTATGACGCAGTTCGATTCGAATCGTAATGGTACGCTTGACAAGGACAAAGACGAATGGAAAGGATTGTCAATGGACGGTAACAACACGGATCAGAACAAAGACGGACGCATTTCGTTGGACGAGTTAGTTTTGGCGTTGGGCGGTTCGTCGAGCAGCAGTATTCCAGCTTTTGTTAGAACCAAGCCATCTATTCCTTATGAGCATTTACCGGCGGGTATGCCGGATTGGTTTTTTGAACGTGATCATGATAAGGACGCTCAATTGACGATGCTGGAATATGCTAATGGTGTTGAGTTGAATGATGCGATTGCGACGGAGTTTGTGTTTTTGGACAAGAATAATGACGGTGTCGCAACAGTCGCAGAAATTTTCCAGACTCTTAAGCAAGTCGATGAAGAAAAACAGAGAAAAGCTGATTTGGCGCGTCGGGAAAAAGAACTTAAACTTGGCAACATAAACAACAAAGTGCTTTCCACAAAAATCACTAATGTCAACAACGCAACTCCAACAAATCCTAACCCAATCACGCAACCACAAGTTTCTACTACAAATATTGATGATTCAAAAGCACCCATGCTTCCACCGCCGCCTCCGACTCCAGCAATTCCATTACCTCCTCCTCCGTCGCCGCCTGTAGGAAATGGTGAAAGTTTGACGTCATTTCCGCAAGTAAAACCAACAGAACAACCCGCAGACTCTACTGTAACTTCGCCAACGAACACTTGGAAACCCGGTTCGCCGATAGTTGCACCGACAGAAACACCTTCAACTGCACCTTACGTAACCGGTACTTCTAACAATAACAACTATAGAACAGGCAACACAAGAGATAACGGACGAAACAATCGTGAAGGTTGGAATAGAGAAAATTGGGGTGGACGCGGTCGCGGAAATAACAACCAGCCAAACGAAAGACGAAACGAACAAAGAAGAGGACGTAACTAAATGATTAGAGGACATGGATTAGAATAGCAATTTCAAGTTAAGTAATTTGTATTTGGACATGGAAGCTCGCGAATGGAAATGGGTAACAAAAATGAAACCGGAAGAAATAAGGCAAGTTCTACTAGACAACGCCATTCTGGTCAAATATAAAAATTTCAACAAACGACCAACTTCAAAGAAAACAATGATAAGAAAAAATATTAAAAAAAGAGTAACTATTCAGTCGTATGTCTTTTTATCATCAACAATTCTGTAACCCAAACGCCTGAATAGTTACAAAAAAAGAACAAAGATACTACCAGACCTAAATTGCTGAAATGGGCGATGGTGCTATACCCATATATAGGAGATATTCTTGATCTTGTCGATGTTAGAACCAGACTTTTGTAAAATTCATAACAACTTTTATTAAAAGAGCTGATGACTAAATCTTACTCAATTTCGGCATATATTTTGAACCCCAAAGATGCAGAAATTATTGCAACGGAATTTATGAAACCCTTGTTTTTACGGCATATCATTTTTTGGAAAAATAATATTTGATACAATAACATGACAAACAGGGAATAGGAACGAATTTGATAAAAAAGCGGCTCTCCAAAATAAACAACCCTTATTTATCCAATTCTCCTTAACAGCAAGCAGGATCCGCTCAACGTGCCTTTATGCCCTTATTCTTTAGGGTGAATTTAAGACAATGTCAAACAAAACATGAGGGTATAATGGCGTATTGGGCGGCCAACTTGTTCGCGGCGAGTTCGTTTGAGCATCTGAATGGGGACTCCTTGTCAATTAATTTTGATAATAGACATTTTCGCTAACTTCTCCGAGACTACCCCTGACCCCTCCGAAGGAGGGGAATTATTCGCCTCCCTCGGAGGCGTCTTCTTATTCCCCTCCTTCGGAGGGGTTAGGGGTGGTCTCGGAGGAGTTAAAGGCGGGTTTTCGTTGTAGGTTTTTTGTTGCGTTGATGTATTTTTAGGTTAGAGAAAAGGTCTAATCAACTGAATAGATACGTAAATTCCACTGAAATATTACGATTTTTTTATTCAACTATTTTGATTTGACGTTAATTTGTGTGGCAAAAAAATTGTTTTTTTGAATACTTATTGCGGTGTTTTCATTTGCTAATAAAATGTTATGTGAATATTACACTTGTTTTTTTAGACTTGTAGATTAATATATCATCTTTATGAAAAAAGAATCTTAATTGTGAAAATTTCGACGCTGTCAAAATGGTACGAGAAATTCGTAATTGGCATTACGAAAAAACCAAAAACATGTCGCCGGAAAAGAAAAAAGCCTTTGACAAAAA
>JAITDV010000180.1 GCA_031282385.1 Planctomycetaceae bacterium
AGGTTTTAAGGAAAATCTCGGATAAAACAATAACTATATTGCAAATTATAACTCCAAATTGCAACCTGATAAGCCCAGAATTTATAGCACCAAATGACTTTTTCAGGGACAACTAGTTAAAATAGAGAACAGTTAAAATTATCCGAATCTTAATTGATTTGTTGCTGTAAATATATCTTTGTGTTGTAACCTTACGGTGAAGTTGCGTTCTCTGCCGATTTCTTCAAGATCGTCTTGCAACAACCTCACATCAACATCAACCGGAATCTCCAATTGACCAACCAAATGAAATTCTCCGTCTGATTGTTCTCCAAAAAGATCGGCAATATTTATATCACGTCCCGAAAGATATTGAGTAAAGTCGCGGATTATACCGGGTCGGTCTTTGCCGAATGCAGTAATAATAAACGGGTCCGTGTGTTCTTTTTGAGTTGCAAGAGACGGCGTTGCAGTTCGGACAACAAGTTGATAATCCTCGTCAATATCTTTAGATTGACGTAAAATTTCATTGATTTTTGACGGTTCCATCGGCTCCGGTATTTCAAATATTGTAATCAAAGTAAAATAACCATTAAGAACCGTTTGACTACAAGCCTGAATATTTGCGCCAAGTTGGTTAAGCGCCTCGCTCACCGCCGCAACTATACCAGGATGATCAGCCGACATCACACTAATCACATAACTCTGCATTGTTACTCCGAAATATTGAAAGATGATTTTGAAACTGTTCACACTTAAAGTTTCATTTACCACCGTCCGCTACTTATCGGAAAACAAGCGGCAGCAAAGGAAAGTTAAAGTGTGAATAGTTAAAGTAGTTTTTTTAGAGGTTATTATGATTTATTTTTACCGAGTGATATTTGTTTAACTATTGACCAGTCATTCCAGGTACGTTTCGGCGTTCTTCTTTTGTTGGTACAATTTGGACAACTGAATTTGCCATTCGCGGTTCCAGTTCAAACGGAAGTACAGATCGATCAATAGGATCAAAACTGCCGACAACATTAACATGCAATCTCTCCTCCGGCAAACCGAGCGTAATCAAATAATTCCGCACATTATTTGCCCGCGTAAACGCAAGAGTGAATACGGAACGATAAGATTGATTCTCACTTGCACCCGCGTGTCCCTTGATAATGATAACGTATGACGAGCCAATAAATTCATTTTTGACATGACTCAAATTCAATTTCGCTTGCTCTGTCAACTCATCACTATTGAACTCAAACCAAATGAAAAAACCAAGCGTTGCTTCTTGAATGACAATCGGTAATTTCACACGGATACTTTCGCCGGGTTCGGCAGAAATGGGCGGTTTGATTTGTGTAGTTATCGGACGGCGGTCTCCTTGTTTTTTCATCATTTGTTGTATTCGCCTTTTGACAACTTCAAAATTAGTCGATTGCCCGTCTCCATGAAAACCGAATCCTGCATTGAGCGACTCTATTGCCGCCGCAATTTTCGGTATCTCAAGCGTACTCATCGAAAAAAGCAAAATAAAAAACGTAAGCAACAACGACATCATATCACCAAATGATACAATCCAAAGAGGAACTCCCTCTTCTTGCGGTTTAGGACGTGCCATAATAACCTCCAATTATTTTTAAGCCGTTCACACATTAAATTTCATTTATCTCCGCTTGATTATCTATTGTAAAGCGGGCTTGTACACTCTCGCGCCTCGCAATTTTATAGTATGAACAGTATAGTTTTCTCTTCTCAATTTTAATTCCACAACACAATACAAAAAAACAAATATTCAAGTACGTTGAACCCCAAAAAAATAACTCAATGATTAAATCGCCAAATCTCAAATTGTCAACAACCACATAAACCAAACAAAAGTTTTCGGCAATGTATATTCTGTACTGAACTTTTGCAAAATGGCGTTTAATACTATAAATTTGGGTAGTGAGTTTAAACAGTTCACACATTAAATTTCATTTACTGCCGCCTGCTTACCTATCAGGCTTTTACGTTCTTGAGTCTCGCAATTTATAGTACGAACAGACATAATTTGCGGTGTAATGATAGCGAAATTGTGTAGGGTTTAAGCGTCCTCTTCTTCTTCCGGTCTTTGTGATGGCGGTACGTATGTCATTAGTTTTTGTTTTATGACACGTGGATTTTCACCTGCTTGAATTGCTACGATACCTTTGACTGCGATTTCTTTGGTTCGTATTTCAAAGTCGTTCAAAAATCCAAGTTTATCTGCCATCGGCAGGAAATATAAGTTTGATAAAATTGCACCATAAAGAGTTGTTATCAAACATACTGCCATTGCTTGTCCGATAGATGCGGGATCAAAATCCGCCATCATTAATATGAGTCCGATTAACGTTCCAATCATTCCGAATGCCGGAGCATATTTTGCAAAATTCGAGAGGAGCGAACGGTTATAGAGATGTCGGGCGTTGACTGCGTCGATTTCAGTATTCATTACCGCTTCAACTATCTCCGGCGCAAGTCCGTCTATAGCCATACGAACTCCACCGGCAATAAACGGATCCTCAATATCTTGCATACGGTTTTCAAGAGAAAGTAAACCCTCACGACGCGCCGTGTCCGCAAGAGAAACTATCAACGTTATTGCTTCAATCGGGTTTTCTTTGTGGTTAAAGAGCGTCTTTTTCAAACACGTCCACAACACCATCAAATCAGAAAGCGGATATGAAACAAGCATTGACGCAGAAGCACCGCCCAAAACAATCAGCACCGACGCGGTATCATAAAACATAAAAATTTTACTAACACCGTTGACCATTACCGATGCCGCCATCAAAACAGTACCTAATATAATACCTATTACACTTGCGCGATCCATAACTATCAAATTTTATTGTCAGCATCACCCGAAAAAACGGGACAACCGTTATAAAAGGAAAATTGAGTTAAACCAAATGCTCAATAGAGACAAAACAGCAACTCAATATAGGTTACTCAAACCCCTAGTCAATTCCTGAAACGATAAATAAAAGATTTTTCAAAATAATCACCAGAACAGAAACAAATAATCGATAAAATCGGCGCAACTTTCAAATTTCAAAATTGGTTTCAGGAATTGTTTTAATCCGTTCTCTCCTTAAACTTCTGTTTTCTTTTTATAAAGGACATAAGAGACAAAATGAACTTAACGACATACTATACCTTTTCTCTAACCTAAAAATACATCAACGCAACAAAAAAACTACAACGAAAAACCGCCTTTACCTCCTCCGAGGCCACCCCTTACCCCTCCTTCGGAGGGGTCAGGGGTGGCCTCGGAGGAGTTAGCGAAAAGGTCTATTAATTAACTCAAAACACTAAATCCGCTGAAATATTACATTTTTGGTAACAATATATCACGTGTTAATTCTCGGCAATATGTACTGTTCGTACTATAAATTGCGGGACTCAAGAGCGTAAAAACCTGCTTTCCGATAGGTAACCAGGCGAAGATAAATGAAATTTCAAAAGTGAACTGTTTAATTAATTTGCATGAACGAAAAAACGCAGGAGTTGTTAAAGCGTCTGGTAGCAGAAAACGGGTCGGATTTGCATCTTGCAGCAAACAATCCGCCGATGATTCGTATTCACGGTAAACTTGTACCGATGGAAGGTCAATTTGTTTTGTCCGGCGATGATACTTGGGCAATAATTTCTCAAATTGTACAAGCAGACGAAATTCAGGAATTGGAAAAAACGGGAGAGCTTGACGCGGCAATAGAGCTTGACGGCGGCTACAGAATCCGAATCAACGCATATCGGCAACAAGATACTTACGCGGCAGCACTGAGATTATTACCCAATCGATTCTTTGAATTTAAAGAATTAGGTTTGCCAATCAACGTACTTGAACATATTTGTCAACTTCACGCCGGACTCGTTCTTGTAACCGGCGCAACAAGCAGCGGAAAATCAACAACTATCGCAAGTATTGTAAACAGAATTAATCAAGAACGATATTGTCATATTCATACAATTGAAGACCCGGTTGAGTATCGTCATCGTAGTTTACGATCTTTTGTAACGCAACGTGAAATCGGAAGAGACACGGTTACTTTTGTTGAGGCGTTGAGGCGTTCAATGCGTGAAGACCCGGATGTAATTGTTATTGGTGAAATGCGGGATTTGGAAACAATGTCGGCGGCGTTGACGTTGGCGGAAACGGGACATCTCACTTTTGCAACTTTACACACCTCAACCGCAATTCAAACCGTCTCAAGAATTGTGAGCGCTTTCCCTGCCGCACAACAACCACAAATAAGAGTACAACTAGCTTCAACTTTACAATACGCAATTTGCCAAAAACTTATTCCTTGGGACAACGGCAAAGGCAGATCATTGGTCGCAGAAATTTTGTATGTTAATTCGGCTGTAAGAGCAATGATAAGAGAAGAAAAATCACACCAAATAAACAACGTAATGCAAACAAATTACGACAAAGGCATGAGAACATTAGACCAATCTCTCGACGACGCAATTAAACAAGGACACATCTCAACAAAAACCGCACAACTCTACCGCGAATAAATTAAGAATAAATAGTCGTCCCTGAAAAAGTCTTTTTATTGTTTTAATGGTAGCCAACTTGTTCGCGGCGAGTTCGTTTGAGCATCTGAATGAGTACTCCTTGTCAATTAATTTTGATAATAGACCTTTTCGCTAACCTGTAGGAGACCACCCCTGACCCCTCCGAAGGAGGTGAATATTCGCTTCCTTCGGAGGCGTCTTCTTATTCCCCTCCTTCGGAGGGGTTAGGGGTGGTCTCGGAG
>JAITDV010000266.1 GCA_031282385.1 Planctomycetaceae bacterium
CAAGGTTTTAAGGAAAATCTCGGATAAAACAATAAACTATATTGCAAATTATAACTCTAAATTGCAACTAGATAAGCCCAGAATTTATAGCACCAAATGACTTTTTCAGGGACAACTAACTATTCAGTCGTGATATTATTTTATGATATTGAATTTTCCCGTCCCGTTATGGACGGCATGTTTGTAGAAAGCGATGAGCCAAATGATACGCGTCCAGTAGGGATGCAATGTTGGTAAGGTTAATGGTTGATACCTGCTGATTTTACAAACATTTCGTCCCTAACGGGACGAACATTTTTAATGGACTTCATCTTCTACCAACATTGTGTCCCCAGCGGGACAGAAAAAGAAATGTTCATAACCGATACTGAATAGTTACTATCAACCCAAAACACTAATCCCGCTGCATAATTACGTTACCTTTTATTTTATATTTATAATGCGATTGATTCTTTTTAATACGCGGTCTTTGCCTAGAATTTCCAATGTCTCAAACATTCCAATCCCTACTTCTTTGCCCGTAACTGCAACCCTCAACGTATGAATAATATCACCAATCTTAATAGATTTATCATCAATAAATTTCTGCATCAGATTCTCAAGCGATTGCCGATCAAATTGTTCTTGTTGTGTCAATAAATCATAAAATTCTCTCAAGAGATCGATTGATTTCGGTTGACTTGAAATTCGTTTTTTGTAAACGGCTTCGTCGTATTCGATCGAATTGTCTGCCTCAAAAAAATCAGAAAAATTCAAAATATCTCCCGCAACCTTTATTCTGTCTCCAGCCGTTTCTATCAATTTGCCAAGAATATTGCTATGTTCGTTGGGGAAAATTTTTGCCGCCTCAAGAAAAGGCATACACAATTTTATTTTTTCGTCTGTTGTCTTTGTAAGAAAATGTTTCTCCTCAAACGCAAATAATTTTTGAGGATCAAAAGACGCAGCACCTTTGGTTACGCCTTCAAGCGAAAAATTTTCTATCAAATCCTTCATCAAAAAAAATTCCGTTTTGTCATCCAACGCCCAGCCAACCAACGCAATATAATTTACGATTGCTTCAGGTAAATAACCAACTTTTTCGTAAAAATCTACTATTACTGGATTGAAGTTATCATCTGTCGTTTTTAGTCCGATGCGGTTTGCGATTGATTTACTATGTTCTACAAGTTTGGCAAAATCTTTATTTTTCATATATTTGTCCAACTTACGTTTACTCAATTTGGTCTTACTGCCAGGCTCGGCAACAAACGGCAAATGTGCATACGCCGGTAAATTATAGCCAAGAGACTGAATCATAAAAATTTGACGCGGCGTATTGGACAAGTGTTCTTCTGCTCGAATAACATGCGAAATTTTGTAATCCTCATCATCAACAACATTGGCAAGGTGATAAATAAACGATCCGTCAGCGCGTTGAATAACATGATCTTGCTCGTCAGCCCAAACAAATTTAACTTTGCCGCGAATCAAATCATCGATTATCAACTCACCTTCACGCGGCATTTTCAACCGTATAACACATTGACGTCCCTCTGCTTCAAATCGTTTTATTTCCGCTTCCGTTTCTGCCATCCAACGCCGGCTGTAAGTGAAAGTACGTTTTTCATTAACGGCGGCATTGCGTTCGGCTTGAATTTCTTCGGCTCGCGCAAAATCACGATAAGCACATTTACGCTCGATCAATTCATTCACCGCCGCCTGATATTTGTCAGACCGTTGCGACTGATAATACGGCGCATGAACTCCGCCAACCTCTGGACCTTCATCCCAATCAATACCAAGCCAACGTAAACCATGCAAAATCGGAGCTAACGCTTCGTCAATATTACGTTGCTGATCGGTATCGTCAATCCGCAGAATGAATTGTCCGCCATGCTTGCGAGCAAAAAGCCAACAAAAAAGTGCTGTACGAACTCCGCCAATATGTAAATAACCTGTAGGACTAGGCGCAAATCGTGTACGAATTGTCATAATTTTATAAAATAGTTAATTGTGAAAAATATACTGCTCGTACTATAAATTACCTGACTCAAAAGTGTAAAGCTTGCTTTCCAATAGGTAAGCAAACAGCGGTAAAGAACAATTCAAGTGTGAACAGTTTATAAATATTCTACTTCTGCGTCAATGTATTCGTTGTTGTAATCAACTTGTATTTCGTCGGGAATGGAGTTTGAGGTTAAGGTGTTGTTGTGCGGGGTTGGTTTGGGTTTTATGGAGGTGATTTCGGGTTGTTCATAAATTAGTCTGATATTTTCATGTTGGTCAATTATTTCGGTGTTTCTTATTTCTTGAGTTGATTCGTGGTACTTGACAGTTTCGTTTTTTGGCAACTCCATCAAGAATCGGCTTGCAATCGCAGTTGTCAACATACCTCTGAATCCGCGTCTCGCAACACGACTCAATCTCAACTCATTCTTTGCCCGCGTTATCCCAACAAAAAATAACCGCCGCTCCTCTTCAACTTGCATGTCATTTTGTACCCGATCATGCGGCAAAATGCCGTCTTCCAAACCAATAATATAAACTACCGGAAACTCCAATCCCTTTGCCGCATGTAATGTCATCAACGATACCTTATCTGTTGCTTGATCTAAACCGTCCACATCACTCACAAGAGAAACCTGCTCCAGAAATTTTTCCAACCCGCTTTCACCCTCGTCAAGCTCTCTTTGGTCAAACTCATAAGCCTCCGCCAACAACTCATCAATATTCTGTAATCGTGTCCGATCTTCCTCAGACTCGTCTGGATCAAATTGACTCCGATAAGAAGTCTCCGTCAACACCAACTCAATAATAGCCGCCACCGGATAATCTTTGTTCATCGCATCCGAGAACTTGACAATCATACCAACAAAACGCTTTATTGCCGCCGCTGTTTTTGAATTGACCGCCGCCGAGTTACACAACTCAACCGCCGCATCCAACATCGACAATTTACGACCTTCCGCAAGTTGAGATATTTTTTTGATCGTCGTCTTGCCAATCCCGCGAACCGGCTCATTTATCACCCGCACAAACGATACCACATCCGACGGATTATAAATCAAACGTAAATACGCAATAATATCCTTCACTTCCTTGCGGTTAAAAAACTCCAGACCACGAACAAGTTGAAACGGAACTTCATTACGCCGCAACGCATGTTCAAGATTTCTCGAAAGCGAATTTGTCCGGTAAAAAATCGCATAATCAGACGGCTTCCAAACTCCTGCATTGACCTCACGCGCAATCTCTACCGCAATTGATTCCGCCTCGTCATTTTGATCATAACATTTACTCACTCGTATTGGATTACCTTTGGATTTATTGGGCAATAGTACTTTGGGCTTTCTGTATATATTGTTGACAATAACCGAATCTGCGACAGCAAGTACTTCCGGCGTACTCCGGTAATTCAACTCCAATCGCACTACTTTAGCGTCAGGAAAATCTTTTTCAAAATCCAGTATATTCTGAATATTTGCACCGCGCCAGCCGTAAATTGATTGATCGGGATCGCCGGTTACGGAAAGGTTGCGATTTTTGTACGATAATGTTTTGGCAATAACATATTGGACAGTATTTGTATCTTGATACTCATCAATCAAAATATATTTGAAACGATTGGCAAGCGAATCACGCACATTTTGATTTTCCATCAATAACTTCGCAACATGAACTAATAAATCATCAAAATCAGCAGCATTCGCACGATAAAGCTCCTGTTGATAAAGCGGGTAAACCTCTTTCGTAATCATACCAAGTTGACTGTTCAGACGCGGAACATACTCATCACAACCAACAAGATTATTTTTCGCCCAAGAAATCGCCGCCGCAATCTTAGAAACATTGACTCCGGGAGGTAACTGCATGTTTGAAATAATATTTTTAACAACAGATTCAGATTCGTCAGCATCATAAATTGTAAAATTTTGACCAAGCGGAGTAATATCCGCATAATATCGAATCAACTTTGCACAAAATTTATGAAACGTACCAATCCAGACAAATTGATCCGGCACAAGATTACGCAACCGATTGTTCATTTCGTCTGCCGCCTTATTTGTAAACGTCAGAGCAATTATCGAAGACGCAGGAACACCTTGATGCAAAAGCGCAGCTACCCGATGCGTAACAACCCGTGTCTTGCCGCTGCCGGGACCAGCTAATACAAGCATCGGACCTTCCTTAAAAAGTACCGCCTCACGTTGCGACGGATTTAAACCATCAAGTAAATATTCTGGAACTACAGATTGAGAATTCATATCCTTATCATTAAGTAACTATTCAGCCGCAAGATTCATGCAAGCCCGCAACTGAATAGTTACCTACTAATTATTAACATCAATATTAGACCTTTTCTCTAACCTAAAAATACATCAACACAACAAAAAAACTACAACAAAAAACCGCCTTTAACTCCTCCGAGACCACCCCTAACCCCACCGAAGGAGGGGAATTATTCGCCTCCCTCGGAGGCGTCTTCTTATTCCTCTCCTTCGGAGGAGTCAGGGGTGGTCTCCTACAGGTTAGCGAAAAAGTCTATTGTCAATTTCCTCCAACGAAAGACCTGTTGCTTTCATTATGACATCGTTATTTACGTTAAGCGATTTCAAATTACGCGCAATTTCCAATTGCCGTTTAACTTCACCGGTTAATTTTGCAATTTCCAATGTTGTAAAATAAGTTCGGTAGTTGTCGGGATTTTGTTGATAAATCTCACTTTCAGATTCAGACATTGCGGCAATCTCTGCCGTATGGAACGCTTTGTCGAATATCCTTTCGTCAAACATTGCAAGTATCTTATCTTATTAAGACTAGGAAGATTCTTCAAAAAACAAAGCCACTTGTCAAGCCGTGTTACTAACTCTGATTCCGTCTTGGTAAATAAAGGCATCTGAATGTAAATAAAGTGCAACTTATTATAAAATTCACTACAAATTTGATCTTTCAAAGAAACGTCCCGAATCAAAAATGATTCTGTATTTGGATCTTTATCGTACAGAAAATCAAGTATGACTATAAAATATACCGCTTTCAATTTATAATCCCAATCACCTTGCAAACCTTGATTAACAAT
>JAITDV010000271.1 GCA_031282385.1 Planctomycetaceae bacterium
ATTCAAAAATTGACCCAAAATTAAAACTCTAATACAAACGGCGATCTTTGATTGGACATTTAATTTAAACATTACTATTCGTACTATAAATGGCGTGCCTCAATAGCGTAAAATCCTGCTTTCGGATTAGGTAAGCAGACGGCGGCAAAGGAAATTTAACGTGTGAACAGTTTATAATAGTCCAATTAACGAAAGCAGAAAATTGTACAAAAACAAAAACAATTAGCAACAAGTCCCTTGCCGAAAAAGCAAGAGTCATGTACAATGCCGTCCGATATAAACAGTAATAGACCTTTTCTCTAACCTAAAAATACATCAACGCAACAAAAAAACTACAACAAAAAACCGCCTTTAACTCCTCCGAGCCCCCCCCTGACCTCTCCTTCGGAGGGGTCAGGGGGGGGCTCCTACAGGTTAGCGAAAAGGTCTAATGTTGATGCGGCAATTTTGACGTAGTAGGTTGTCGAATTTTTGTATCGTATGTACATTAGGTCGATAGTTAAATTGTTGAATTAAAAATTTTTTTGACAGAATAGTTTTTAAACATGTGTAAAGAAGTCGTAATAACTGGTTTTGGTTTGTTGTCTCCGGTTGGCAATGACAAGGAATCTTTTTGGACTGCTCTTTTGAACGAGACTAGCGGGATCAGATTTATCAATATTGTAACGAAAAATGAATCACTCCGTCCAATGGGCAGCGAAGTACCCGAATTCCACGCCAAAGATTACATCAAACCCCGTAAAAATATCAAAGTAATGAGCCGCGATATTCAATTAGCTTTGGTCGCATCTGCGCACGCGGTAAATTCGGCGAATCTTATTACCGAAGGTGAGAATCGGACAGTTGAATCTGACAGGTTGGGAGTGATGTTCGGCAGTGATTTGATTGGAGCGGAGATTGATTTGCTTTTGAATGCGTTTCGGGCAGGAATCAAAGATAGTAAATACGATTTTTCACGTTGGGGAATTGATGCGATGCGTGATGTTTTTCCGCTTTGGATGTTGAAATTTTTGCCCAATATGCCGTCATGTCATATTTCAATTGCACATGACGCGCACGCTCCTAGCAATTCACTAACCCTCTGCCGCGGTTCAAGTCTAGCCGCAATAATGGAAGCAACCCGCACAATCCAACGCGGTGCAGCTGATGTTATGATTGCCGGCGGTTGCGGAAACCGTATAAATCAAGATTTTCAAACCAGAGTTAATGTATATTTTCCCGCACCGCGTCAAGATGATCCTACTATTGCGTTGCGTCCTTTTGATATTGACAGAAATGGAACTGTACTCGGTGAAGGCGCAGGTGCGTTCATACTTGAAAGCCGTGAATTTGCCGAGGCAAGAGGTGCAAAAATTCACGCAAAAATTCGCGGTTTCGCCGCAACAAACGAACCTAAATTACACGACCGTCCTACCGGCAGAGCTATTCGGCGAGCTATAAAACTTGCGTTAGGACAAGCGGATTTTAAACCTGATGATATTGGATTTGTCAATGCCGACGGAATCGGCGTGCAACACGATGATAAAATAGAAGCTGTTGCAATTCGTGAAGAACTTGGCGAAGTGCCGGTTTCGGCGAACAAAGGTAATTTCGGCGATCTTGGAAGCGGCACAGGCGCTGTTGAACTTATTGCCGCATTGCTTTCGTTGGAACACAACACAATACCGCCAACACGTAATCACAATCAAACTGCTCCAGATTGCCCAATAAATGTTGTACACAAAAAAACAGAAACCCCAAGACATAAAACCACTCTAAAACTAAATCAAACCAGAATGGGAAGATCATTTGCTATCATATTGGAAAAATAAACCTTTATCTGAACGTAACTATTAAAAATAAATCGTAACTATTCAGTCGCGGGATTCAATTGTTTAGGAAAAGGTCTACTGTATTCACGTTTGATGAGTTTAGATGTGATTCATATAATTTTCTGATTTGTGCGGTCATATTGTGGTGATCGAATTTATTTTCGCAAAGTTCTTTTCCGTTTTGTCCGAATTTTATTCTTAAATCAGGTGAGGTTGCAAGTTTTATGATTGCGTTTTCGAGTTGTTTTATCGATTTAGGCGGTAGAAGATAGCCTGTAACTCCATCAATCACAACCTCGCGTGCCCCGTCAATATCATAACTTATCACAGGTTTACCTGCTAATAACGCTTGCGGCAACACTCTTGCAAGTCCCTCACGCAAACTTGTATGCACAACAATATCCATTGCTGAAATCACTGCCGGAATTTGCTCCGGCGGCAAAAGACCTGTAAAAACAAACCTGTCCGAAATACCACGCAACTCCACATCTCTACGAAACTTCTCTAACAAAATACCATCGCCGACAAACATAAATTTCACAACCGGAACCGCATGTAAAATTGACTCCGCCGCCGCAACCACATACTCGTGTCCCTTCAAATAAAACAATCTTGCAATCTTGCCCACAACTATATCATCTTTGCCAATCCCAAAACGTTCTCGTGTTTTCGTGCGGAATTGTTCGGAGTTAAGAAACGGATCAACCTCTATGCCGCTGTATATTGTTGTGAATTTTTCGTGCGGAGCAATTCTCGCCTTCGTCATCAAATCTGTCATCGCATCAGCCACAGATATTATTGCATGGCAACGCCTCGCTACAAACCGTTCACAAAACTGATAGAAAATGCGGACAAATCGATTTTGATACGGATAAAACGGCGCACCATGAACCGTATGTACTACCAACGGCACTTTAAGATTCCACGCAGCTAAACGCCCAATAATTCCAGCTTTGGCACTATGCGTGTGAACAACATCCGGCTTAAAATCCATCAGATGCCGGCGCAAATTATAATAAGCACAAATATCACGATACGGCGAAATTGAACGCACTAATTCCGGCAACACTAAAACCGGAAATTTTTCCTCAATTGCGGACAAAAGCGACCCTTCAAGCCCAGTCTCAGCTCCAATTATCAACAAAACATCATCACCAAAATCACTGACCAAATCCGCACAATTCAATAACGTATTCTCTTGCGCTCCGCCAACTATCAACCGCGTAATTATATGAACAACTCGCATAAAAAGAATGTTTGAAATCGCCCAAAATCAGAATAAATCAATGAATTCAAAAAAGGAATTAGGAAGTTTTAGGGTAATGAAAAATCTCCGTAATATCAGTAGTAATCTACGGAAATTTCACATTGTTATATATTAGTTTTTTTGTAACTATTCAGTAGCGAGCGTTTTTTTATCGTGAAATAATGTTTTGAATTACAATTTTTGGCAACGAGTTGAAAATCTCATTTCTCAAAAAACAACACAACATAAAAAACATTCCACTGAATAGTTACAGTTTTTTTCTAATCAATTCCGTGCATCATTTGTTTTAACTTCGGCGCAAGTATTAGCGCGATTATGCCGATTATCATTGGGATTATTGCCATTAGCAAAAAGAAATCTGCAAGCCCGGATTTCTCACCCAAAAAGAAACTAATTCCATCACCTGCTCCAAAAATACTCGCTAATTGACCCGCAAAAACATACGCAACACTGCTTGCCAGAAACCAAACTCCCATAAACAAAGACGCATAACGCGCCGGCGCAAGTTTTGTAACCATTGATAACCCGACAGGTGAAAGGCAAAGTTCACCCCAAGTTGCAAGTAAATAACAAAACACTAACCAATATGCTGCCGCTTTGCCGCCTGTTGCTTTGGCTTCTATCGCGCCGGGAATCATGACAAAGAAACTCGCGGAAACTAACAACGCCCCCAACGCAAATTTAGTTGGCGTACTCGGCTCAATTCCAAAACGCGCAAGAAATATCCAAATCGTCGCAAATATCGGCGCAAATATCACTATACCAAAAGCGTTCACTGATTGATACCAAGTTGCCGGAAATGTAAATGCGTTGTCTCGCGGAACAAAATCCCTGCCCAATCCTTCTTCCACCTTTTTCAATTCTGTCAACGCAATGACAATATCATCATCCTTATTGTCCGCAAGCCGTAACTTCAATCCTTCGGCACGCTCTGCCAATAAAGGAAATATCTTTTCAACCGAACCTTCATCTTCCTCGTTGTTCTTTCTAAAAGAAAACAACCGAACCGCACGATCATTAAATGATTCAGGTTGAACATGCAACTCTCCATTTTGACCGAGCCTCTTTGCCTGATCTTCCAACGCCTCCAAACGAACAATAAGTGACTTGTACTTTACCACTCTTTCATTGTCCAAAAGATTATTCTTAATAAAATTCGGCGATACTTTGATTACTGAATCTGCAATACTGCGATCCGTATTTTTCTTTGCAAAAACATTCAACGACGAACCTGCTTGTTCAAACGCCGTCCAAAACGCTATCACAAAAATCGAAAGCGCAATAATTACAAAAATCCGATCATAATCTTTTCTATCAAGCGGTCTGGTTTGTTCATAAACTAATTTCTCATGTGCGGCTTTGGCTTCTGCCGTCATTTCTTCATTAGGGTCATGTCTTACCGGCGCCGCGCCAATACCTTTCAAATGCACCTGACCAAATAAAGTAAACGAAATCAGACCACAAATCATTCCCAAACCCGCAATAATAAACCCAAGATGAAAACCGTAATTCTCCGCAACCGTACCAGCAACCAAAGGCGAAAAAAACGCACCTATATTGATACCCATGTAGAAAATTGTAAACGCTACATCACGCCGCCGATCACCTTGCTCGTACAATTGACCAACCATAACTGAAATACACGGTTTGAAAAATCCGTTGCCCAAAATCATCAAACCAAGACCAATATAAAACACTACCAACGCCGTCGGATCGGTTGCAAATGTTACCTTAACACCGCAGCCTATACGCACAAATTCTGTTGCCGCAAGAAAAAATTCGCCTAACGCCATCAAAACCGCACCAAGTATCACACAAAAACGTTGACCAATAAACCGGTCTGCTATCCAACCGCCAAGAATAGGAGAAAGATAAACCAAACCCGTGTACCAACCATAAAGTTTGTAAGCATCGGACTCACTCCAACCAAAACCCGGTGTCCACTCGCTTGTTGAAACACTCACCAAATAAAGAACCAATATCGCACGCATCGCATAAAAAGCAAAACGTTCCCACATTTCTGTTGTAAAAAGAACCCAAAGACCGGCAGGATGACGCCGCGAAGAAACATTAACGTTACTCATTGAACAAATATGTTGTTGTTAAAGCGAACCTCTGGATAAATTCGGAATTCGGATTTCAGGATTCAGAATCAATTTTTTAGGAAAATATTTTTAAACTGTTCTCAAGTCAAATCACCTTCTTCGTCTGCTAATTTATTGGAAAGCAGAGGCTTTCACGCTCTTGATTCACGCAATTCATAATACGAGCAGTTTACATCCACTTTTTAACGTCAAATTAACATGTAGATTCCGATTTTCAAGTTAATCAAAAAATCTGTAAATCGTCGCAACTGACGGACAAAAAAATATTGACAAAAATATTGTTGTTGAGGTTCTGATGTTGTTGGTAAATTTGAAAAAAATGCACAGTTGAAAATATCTAAAAATTCAATTAAATTCAATTTTTAGATATTATTTCAAATCATCGACAAGGCAAAATATAGTTGCGTATAGTCGGTAAACAATCAGACAAAAATTCATGTGCAACATCGTTTTGTTCGTTTTCCGCGGCTTGTACTTGAATTTTGTAAGCGTATCGAAAACCGCTGAATTTGAATCGCGGGTTATCGTCCGCAACCCAGACATTGCCAACACTTACACCGTAGTAGAAAGTTATAATGCCGCCTCTTGCGGAATTATTGATAAACTTAACTTTCCACAACGTGTTTTCATCTGTAGCTTTGCTGGTAAAATCCAGAATAGGAAACTTAACAGACACTCTGCCTTTATCATCTTTCTTGTAATCTCGACCGCCAAAACATATCTCCGGCGAATGAACAACTATTATTCCGGTCTTGCCGACCATTAATGTAATATAAACTGCGGATTGCGTTTTGGTGTTTTTGTAGAGACGCGAAATATATCCGTCTTGAATTTGTAGAGCCTTAACGTCAAGCTCCGACAACTCGCTTTCACCTTCAGCAACCCAATCACCTATCGTGTAAGGTAACTCTTTAAGTTTATTTTTCGCTTCGCTAATACCGGAAAAACTCGACCAACGAGCCGTCTTTACACCAGTATAAATCGTAACCGCGGACAAAATAAAGATTGCAATTACTATACCAATATAAAGCTGAACCGGATTTTTAGATTTTTCATTACTCATTTTTTTAATTTGTTAGTTTATATTAGACCTTTTCGCTAACCTGTAGGAGACCACCCCTGACCCCTCCCGAAAGTGGGAATTATTCGCCTCTCTCGGAGGCGTCTTCTTATTTCCCCTCCTTCGGAGGGGTTAGGGGTGGTCTCGGAGGAGTTAAAAGCGGTTTTTTGTTGTAGTTTTTTTGTTGCGTTGATGTATTTTTAGGTTAGAGAAAAGGTTGTTTATTTTAGACATTGCGCTTTTGTCTGCTTTGTTCTTATACCATATCTTCTAACTTATAAACAATTGGATTGTAGGAATCTTGCCGCTGAATAGTTACGATTTTTTTGTTGGTTGCTTGTCTCGTTATCGAAGTGTTGAATTTTAACATACAAGCAAAAACTTAAAACCCTCCCCACCTTTTCCAATAATACAACTATTCGGTTGCAGGCTTACCGACAATGAATAGTTACGTTTTATATTTTTCTTTCGTGCTTTTGTCTGCTTCGTTTCTATTTCTTATTTCCGTAATATTTCAGCGGAATTAGTGTTTTGAATTAATTGATAGTAATTAGTTGTCCCTGAAGAAGTCATTTGGTGCTATAAATTCTGGGCTGAATAGTTACGTCTCAAAATTAAAAAAACCTCTGGGCAATTATAATTCAGGTATGCGAAATGGTCGTTATAATCCATATAATCGTTATAATCGGTACAAAAATTCTTGTTATATTAT
>JAITDV010000328.1 GCA_031282385.1 Planctomycetaceae bacterium
CAGGGGTGGTCTCCTACAGGTTAGCGAAAAAGTCTATTATCAAAATTAATTAACAAGGAGTCCCCATTCAGATGCTCAAACGAACTCGCCACGAACAAGTTGGCTACCATTAAAACAACAAAAAGACTTTTTCAGGGACAACTAAATAAAAGAAAAATAAACTCTCTATGATTTTGTGTTGTGTTCCCTCTGGTCTTTCCATACAGTTTGTTTTTTACCGCAATCTCATCAAGTATTGGTTTGGTTGTGGTTTACAAGTTGAGTTTGCGGTTGCTGTATTTTTTACCGCACTTATCAGTCTAGTCTGTTTATTTTAACTAAAATACCTATGATGTCTATTGTGGTTCTCATATTGACAACCTATTTTTCCCTATTTTGACGCAACTTTGTTTGCCCCCTTCCCGATTTTCGGTTTTTTGTGTCGGACGGCAATGCCTAATTGTTGTCCGTTTTGAAAACTTTTTTTGATTTAAAAAATATTATGACGAATTTAGATAAACTTCAATGTCTCGTTGAATACTCATTGCGAGATAACAAACTCGCAGCATCTGCGCGTGAGATGTACAAAAAAAGATTTTAAAAAAACTTCCGCGTATTTTTGCGTTTTAAAAAATATTATCTTGCCCAACCAGTCCAAGGATTTTGTTTTGGATTATTTAGAAATGCTTCTTGTATTTTTATTTTTTCTGGTTCATTATTTTTGGTGCGTTCTTGGGCTTCTCGGACGAAGTTGTTCCAGTTTTGGGTTTGCTCTTTGTTCCATTGGTTTAGGTGGTGTGAGAGGATTGAGAACAACTTGTTACCGGCGTTGGTATTGGAATATTTTGTTGTTCGTAGTATTTGCAATTGTATTTCGCGTCGATTGGCGGAGGTGTTTAGGTTTGAGTTGTGTTCGATTATTGATTGCCAGATGTTGACTGCGAGACGGCAATTCGGGTCGGGAATATTGGGCGGAAATTGCGGCGGCGAATGTGGGACATTTTGTGTCGGTAAAAAATCGAGTTGGTTGTTTGCTTGCGTGTCGATTCTATCAACACAGACTGACGACATTATTGTACAGAAAGTAAAATTATTAGCGATGCGGACAAAATATTTACCTTCGCCGTTTACTTCAAAACTTTTATGTACACCGCCCCAAAAGTTCACAACTCGAGTTCGCACAAGCGGCGGCGTGTGTCTTGTTTGGGTTTCGGCGATTTTGCCAATTTTTTCCGTGTCTGAAGGTTTAGTCAATGTTGCCGAAGCGGGATAAATTTCGACAAGAAAATCGCGAAAACGATTATTTCCGCCGTGACCATCTTTGTTGAAAAAGTACATCGACAACTTATAAACGCCTTGTTGTTTTATATCGATCAGATACCAGAGGTCGGGACCGTTGTGTGACATTGGATAGGTTTCGGCGTGGTCGTCCCATTCGGATTGGCGGCGGTAATTATTGAGCGGTGAGTACATTACGCGGCGGTCATCGGACTTGACCCAATGAACCCAACGACGCAACGAATCGCCTTTACGTTTATTCGTACCGACGAAAGGACGCACGGAAATATTCGATTCGTCAACAAAAAACATTTGATCAAAAGGCGACGAAGCACCGCATATAACGGCGTATTGACGACCATAATTCCCAACCCAGTTACCTTGTGTTTTCCAATCTTCGCCGTAATTTGCCGCGTAGATTTTGGGCAATGGAGTTTTAAAAGTATTGAGTTTTGTTTGAATTGATTTCAAAGCATCAATTGTCGGCGGTTTTGCGGGGATTGGAAAGTTGCGAAAATCTTTTTTTAGAACTGAGTATTCATTGGTTGTGATTTCATTGTTGGCGGATTTGCGACCGGACATGTTTAGCGGTTTTGTTGACTTGGCAACTCCGCCGCCGTAAGTGGCGATCAGATAATTTGAATCTTTGAGCGGCAGAATTTTTGTTACGAAGTTGTCGGGCAAACCTGAACCTTTTTGAGTTGCCAATCCGCGAGCGGCGAGAATTGTGTCGAATACCAAAATGCCGCCTTGCCATGTACCAACCCAAATTTGACCGACTGAATCTTCCGCAATTGATGTTACGTAATCATTGGGAATCAATTGATTTAATATTGCCGGAGCCGGCGGCTTGAAAATTTTGGGCGTGCCGCCGTAAAGTCCGCCGGCTTTGTTCACGTAATCTCTGCCGCGAGTGTATTCAAGTTTCGACAAATCGTTTGACGCTTTAACAAGTCCGGCGGAAGTGGCGATGAAAATTGATTTACTCGCTGTATTTTTCGTTACAATAATATCGTTAATTTGATTCGACGGCAAACCCAAACCTGTCGGCATGAGCGGAACAGGACTACAATTGTCAACTCCAAAACGTTCCGGCGCAACAATATTTCGGGCGTGTTTATATTCACCTTTTGAGTTACGGTTAAAAATCGCCAAACCGTGGCATTGTGTGCCGACGATCAATGTCCCATCGCTTTTGAACGCAAGAGCCGACGCTTGATCTTCAAGCAATCCGTTTGCGCGTGTTAAATTTTCCCATTCACCGCTGTCAATTTTGTACCGAGAGATTCCTGCTGAAGTTGCCAACCAGACATCGTCATCTTTGGGACAAATTTTTATATCAAAAATACGTTCACCAATAGGACCATCGACAACATCATAATTCTTCCAATCCTTCCCATTAAAAACCGAAACCCCATTATTAAGATGCCCAACCCACAACCGACCAAATTTATCAATCGCAAGAGCATAACCGTTATTATCACCAAGC
>JAITDV010000343.1 GCA_031282385.1 Planctomycetaceae bacterium
TTTTGGATTATTTCGTTTTCTTGTATAGTTGAACGCCCATCTGATACAACGTTCACAACCTTTGCGTGTATAAATAGCCGTTTGTGTTGCAACTTCATCTGGCGTACCTTTCTTGAAAAAACCGCCTGTCCCAGTGTACATGTCCTCAGTATTCTCACGGACAACAACAAAATCTATGTCTTCAGTTTTTTTGTCCTTTAGCGGAGTTTCTACGCCGGGTAACAACTTCACGGGACGAAGGTTAATATATTGATCAAATTCAAATCGAAGCCGAAGCAACAGAGCTTTTTCAAGAATACCCGGCGGTACATCAGGATGTCCAATTGCCCCTAGCAAAATAGAACTGTATTTTCGGAGCAAATTAATCTCATCATCCGTGATTGTTACTCCGGTTTTGAGATAACGTTCTCCGCAAATATCAAACTCGTCAAATTGCATCGAAATATTTTCCAAATCGCCCACTCGCCTCAACACCTTGACCGCTTCAGCCACAACTTCAGGTCCCGTACCATCTCCACCAATTACCGCAATCTTTAACATATCAATTAAACAACATCAAAAAATTAAAATTAAAAGTTACACAACAATTCAAAATTTGTAACTCTCCGACGATTCAGTTTGCACCCGAATCTTGCCGAACATTGACAAATTTACGAAAAAACGGAAACAAAACTGCCCCTATATTTTTTTCAAGGGGAAAAGCGTAACCGATCAAAAAAAAATTACAAGATACCCAATTTATACCCTTGCTCTTGAAAATTTGGTTGCGTTTAATTATCTTAAAATTAATATTTTTCAAACGAGCCATTATTCCGGCAAGATAAAACAGAAAAAAATTGTCCTGCCTACTCGACCTAAAATCTATGGATAGTAAAATAGTATTTTTAGAGTCAATTGAAAATTATGGAAATAGCATCTGATAATCCATTTTTGTCCGCGAATTTTCGTGAAATTATTAACACAAAAAAATTAGCGAAAATTTGTGAACAAAAAGAGTTTAAATTTTGTATTAGGTTGATATAATTTTATTTTAATAGTTGTTTTTTGTATTATTTTAAGTATTTTGGGAGAGAGTTGTGTTTAAGCGTGTACTTATTGCTAATCGAGGTGAAATTGCGTTGCGAGTGATACGGGCGTGTAGGGAATTGGGTATAGAGACTGTTGCTGTGTTTAGTGAGGCAGATCGCGGGGCGGCATATCTTGAATTAGCTGATTTGAGTATTTGTATTGGTTCGGCGCGGTCGTCTGATTCTTATTTGAAAGTTGATCGTATAATCAGCGCGTGTGAGATTTGCGGAGTAGATGCGGTTCATCCTGGTTATGGATTTCTTTCCGAGAATGCACATTTTGCCGATGTTTGTAAGAGTTGCAACTATGAATTTATCGGACCTACAGCCGAAGCGATGTCTCTTTTGGGCGATAAAAATTCAGCACGCGCGATTGCAATTAAAGCCGGAGTTGAATGTGTACCGGGTTCAGATGGTTTGATCAAATCGGAATCGGATGCGATTCGTTTTGCAGACAAGGTTGGTTTTCCTGTTTTGATCAAAGCCTCCGCTGGCGGCGGCGGTCGCGGAATGAGAGTTGCAAAAGACAGAGATCAATTGGCAACAGCAATAAATCAGGCTTCTCAAGAAGCTCAAAACGCATTTGGAAATGGCGCAATTTATCTTGAAAAATATATTGAGTTACCGCGTCATGTTGAGGTGCAGATAATTGCGGATAATTTTGGCAATGTTGTTCATCTTTGGGAACGGGATTGTTCAATGCAACGCCGCCATCAGAAATTAATAGAAGAATCACCAGCACCGAAATTAAAACAACAAACGCGAGAATCAATGTGCGACGCGGCAGTAAAATTGATTAAAACAGCAGGTTATACCAATGCGGGTACGGTTGAGTTTTTAGTTGATGCGGATGAGCGGTTTTATTTTATTGAGATGAATGCAAGGATTCAAGTTGAACATCCGGTGACGGAGTTTATTACGGGAATTGATTTGATCAAGGCGCAAATTTTGGTTGCTGCCGGCGAACAATTACCGTTTAAACAATCGGATATAAAACAAACCGGACACGCAATAGAATGTAGAATAAACGCCGAAGACCCTGAACATAATTTTCGACCTTGTCCGGGTAAAATTGAGAAGTTGATTATACCGGGCGGTTTTGGGGTGAGATTTGATTCACATGTTTACGCCGGCTACACGGTAAGTCCAACGTATGACTCGATGGTAGGTAAACTTATTGTTCACCAGCCGACAAGAAAAGAAGCAATTAACTCAATGCGGCGTTGTTTACGCGAGTTAGTTGTTGAAGGAATAAAAACATCAGTACCATTACAACAAAAAATCATCGAAAGCAACGAATTCCAATCCGGTAAATTCGACACATTATTTATTGAACGAAAATTCATGAAAAAATAGAATATCTGTAACTATTCAGTAGCGTGTGTTTTTAAACTGTTCACACTTTAAATTTCCTTTGTCGCCGCCTGCTTACCTATCGGTCAGCAGGCTTTTAAGCTCTTGAGTCTCGCAATTTATAGTACGAACAGTATATCGTGAAATGATTTTTTGGCGAGGGCTAGAAAACCAACATCAGTAGCGCAGAGCATCGCTCTACGGAGAGAATAAAAACAAATTTAGCCATGAAAGGGTGTAATCATTGAATTTCATTGTAGTCATTTTTGGGTTACATTAGAAAAATTTTCTAATGATTACGGCAATTAATTGAGTTTTGATTTCGCCCTTTTAGGGCTTGAGTTATTGGGTATCATTTTCGTAGGGTGATTCCCTACGCTAATGATTCAAGGCTTTTAGCCTTAGTTTACAAAACAACACAAAAAAACATTTTACTGAAATATTAGACCTTTTCGCTAACCTGTAGGAGACCACCCCTGACCCCTCCGAAGGTGGTGAATAAGAAGACGCCTCCGAGTGAGGCGAATAATTCCCCTCCTTCGGAGGGGTTAAGGGTGGTCTCGGAGGAGTTAAAGGCGGTTTTTCGTTGTAGGTTTTTTGTTGCGTTGAGGTATTTTTAGGTTAGAGAAAAGGTCTATTACAATTATTTTATTAAATTTATTATAAGCTAACGTAATTATCGTTACATTAAATCAGGAGGCATTATATTCGCAAATATATCAAATATAAAAAATATAAACACGTCGGCAGTAGAATCTGCGCGTAATCGGTTTAACATAATTTTTCTTGCGACGGGTGCGTTTGCGGTGCCATCAATGAAGGCGGTTTGTAATTCGGGCGAATTTGAAGTTCAATGTCTGATAACAAATCCGATCAAATTCGATAAGAACAATCAACCAATCCAAACACCAGCGCGTAAATTTGCTGCTGAATATGGGATTCCGGTTTGTGAAAAGCAAGAATTTAAGTCGCAAGAGTTTTATGATTTTATTTATCTGATGCGCCCGGATTTGTTGTTTGTATGTGATTTTGGTCATATTTTATCGAAACTTGCGCTTCGCGGAGCATTACTTGGCGGAATTAATTTACATGGTTCGCTTTTGCCAAAGTATCGCGGAGCTGCGCCTGTGAGTTGGGCTGTGATCAACGGCGATCCGTTTACTGGAGTGAGCATTATTCACATGGAACCGGCAGTAGATGCAGGTCCGGTGATAGCGCAAAGTCCGCCAATTGCAATTAGTCCGCGTGAGAATGTGTTGGAGCTTGAGGAACGTTTAGCTCATTTTGGCGCGTCTCTTGTACTAGAAACAATTCGCAAAATGGCAAGCGGAGAACCCGTTAGAATTATTGAGCAGATTCACAATCAATCGACGAAAGCTCCGAAGTTGACGAAAGAAGACGGACGAGTGAATTGGAATTTGAGTTCGCGCGAGATTTACAATTGGTTTCGCGCAACAATTGAGTGGCCCAGATTGTTTACAGTATGGCATAGGTCAAACAAGCATGAGTTGAGATTAATTTTGGGTGATATTACGCCTTTGTCGGATAACTTGGAAGAGGTAATTGACAACGATTATACGTTACCGATAGTTGTTCCGCCGGTTTTAATAGACGCGAAATTGGACAACCTGAATATGATCAACAAGCCGTTTAATAAGACAAATAATACGTTCAAAAAAAATTCGTCAAAAACGAATGACCCCAAAATAAAAAAATCGGCTAATTTGCACCGAGTACGACTTGAACATAAACCGCTGCGACCGAATTGGTGGCAAGCCGGTGTTGTGGTTAATGCGTCAGACAATGAGTTGATAGTTGCAGCGGCAGAAGGCGTAGTTAAAATATCACAAATACAACCCGCCGGAAAACGAATGATGTCAACAAATGAATTCCTGTCAGGTTACAGAATTGATGTCGGTGAAAAATTAGGTTAATGGGCTGTTCACACTTGAATTGTCCTTTACCGCCGTCTGCTTACCTACCATTAGACCTTTTCTCTAACCTAAAAATACATCAACGCAA
>JAITDV010000367.1 GCA_031282385.1 Planctomycetaceae bacterium
TGGTATGAAGAGTAGCCCAAGAAGCAACTGCTCCATCGGCAGCATACGAAAATTGTGTTGTTATGCTTATTGCGATCAACACGCATCCAATAAAACTTATATTTGTGTTTATATTTTTCATAAAATTTTTTCCTTTATTTTTTATAATTCTGTTATTGTTTTTTAATTGGTATTATTTATTGTCAAACTGCGGCTGTAATTCAATCGGTAATTTTATATCATCCATGCGGCGAGATTTGTAATTCCATGTTGACTTAATTTGTTCGGCTGTTAGATTTTTCGCTTTTTCAAAATTGCAATCGGTAATAACCGCGCCGGTAAAATCAGCAGCCCGTAAATCCACAAATGGAAATTCACAACCCGTCAAATTGAATTTAACAAAATTTACATTTGAAAAATTACCGCCTGCAAATTCTACATAATTGATGGTTCCGTTTTTATATGATTCTGTTGAGTATAGTTGTTCTTTATTTATTGTTGACAGATAAGTGTTGAACAAAAAAGCGTTGTCAAATCGGCATTGGGCGGATACTTCCCGCAACCCCGCAAACGATAAATCAAAACCCGAAAAATCAATAGCCTCACCTTGAGCAATTTTGAGATCGACTCCCGATAAATTTTTTTCCTTAAAACTTTTAGTCTGTTTAAGATTCTCGACAGAAAAAGGTAAAACGAGTGAAAGTGTTGTAACTCCGAGTAAGTCCGGCTCGAATGAATTCGCAAGTTTTGAAAAATTCCTGCCGCCATAATGTAAAACCGAATCTGTAAAATCACAATTTTGAAAATTGCCGTCAAGAGTACAACGATGCAGAATTATTTCATTGAATAAACAATTGTCAAACGTAACATCGGTGAAACGTACGCCGTAAAAGCGTGATTTACTAAAATTGATTCCGTTGTACTTCCCGTTTCCAACACAAGATTCAGGATTGAGAAAATCGTAATTCACGCTTTGCGACCCGAATATCTGATCGACAATAATTTGATTATCTTGAAGTATAAAAGTCTTACCGTCAATTGAGTGTAACTGTAATATCGTTTGCGCAAAAGAGATATTGCCACTGAGACACATAATTGCAAAAACAAAAAACAAACTCCATAAACGCAAAAAATCAATACCAAAAAAAATTCTAATTTTCATTTTAAATCTCGGTTATTGTTCATAAATTTGACAGTTAATGATTGCAAAAAAAATATTCCGCTGAAATATTACGAATTTTTGTTTTTTTATTTTTATTGTCCAACATACAAGTTTACGATTGTCGATGTTAAATTTTCACTGGCATAAGTGTAAATTTTATGTTAAACGAATCATTTAACCAACCTCATTTCCAACCTGATTTTTCCTGACTATTCATCAAAAAACCTCAGTAGCCGATGCTGGCATTACTCAATTAACCTCATTAAATTTTAAGGGATGAGGTAATGAGGTTGGTTTGTTGTGTCTTGTTGCCGCTGAGTTTTTTTGGTGAATATCGTCAGAAAAATTAGGCTAAAAATAAGGTTGTTTGGTTCGATAATTTTTAACTTCTAAAAAAATTCAATTGAATTGTTCTTTTGTACAAACGCAAATAAAATCCGCGTTCCGTAGGGATGCAATGTTGGTGAAATTAATTATCGTTACAAAAAAACACCGAAAAAACACCAAAAAATTTCACCAACATTTCATCCCCAACTGAACGAGCGTTTGCAATTGATTTTGTTTTTTATTTTTTTTCTGATTTATTCATTGCTTGTTTTTCCGCGTCCAATGCTTTCTGAATTTCTTCGGGCAACTTTATTCCGTCCATTCTATTATTTTTGTAATTCCATGTTGATTTGATTTGTTCAATTGAGAGATTTTTTGATTCTAAATGCGGATTATTCACATTGTAACCGCTTTCTTTTGCACTAATTCCAAAAGAGCAATTGTTTATAACAGAGTTAGTGAAATCGGCATCTTTAAAATCACACTTGAAAAACCGGCAACCAGTCAAATTCATGTTTGACAAATTAGCATGTGAAAAATCCGCATCAAAAAATCGCGATTTACTTATGAATCCATTTTTATAAGATTTGGTTGTGTAGAGTTGATCTTTGGTTATTGACCGCATTGTTGTGCGTTCAATATAAGTGCCGTCAAATTTATAATCTGCTGCCGAACCTGTAAACGTTGTACCTTCCAAGTTCTGACCTGTTACATCAAGTCTGGGTAAATGATGAACATTTATATTTTTTAATTGCTTCTTCTTGTAACAGTCTGTTTTGTATAACTGTTCCTTACTAATTCCATTAGGCGTCTCTTGATAAGGATTGTTATGATTGCCGGTTATTACAGCGTCTGCAAAGATATATTCATTTTTATTAGTTTCATCAAAAAATTTACAATCCACAAACCGCATTTTAGAAACATCTTTTTTATAAAAATCACCTTTGCGTAAATCTATACCATACAAACTTATGTATTCAAGACGGTTGTATTTATAATTCCAAGTTGAAGTAAATACAGTGAAAGCTTTTGACGCAATTTCTTCTTCCTCTTTCGTAAGATTATTTTTATAATAACTCTTTTCGCCGTACATACGCGCTTTACAATCAAGACTGCCAAAATCAGGAATGAACAAATAAAGATCGCATTTTGTCACAACCGCATCGGTCAAATCGCCTCTCAATTCCAGACTTGATCCTTCCAAATTCCAACCCGCAAATAAATGCGATAATTTATTTGTCCAAATATCTGCACATTTGAGCTGCTTTGCTTTAAAATTGGCTGTTTTATAAAACTCATCCCATGTAACAGGTATTCCATCAGCAGCAAGTCCGTAACTATCATCAATTCCCGACTCGTATTCTAATTCATCTTTAATATTACTCAAACGATGATGAGAAATATTTGATCCTTTATTTATCTTGCCGGTACGTTCCCATGAACTAAAGAATGAATCTTTATTTATGTACAAATCACGCGGCGCATAACATGGCGGATGTATATAGAAAGCGATTTCATCTTTTTGTGGTATTTTTTTATCTTCCTTTTGGTCTTCCGCAAAAACAGAAACAGATACTAAAAAATACAAAACAATATTAGCAATCATTCTAATTTTCATTTTAAATCTCCTTTGTGAATTTTTATTGAATACACACCACATTATTATAATTATCGTTACGATAATTATAATAATATGGACATTAAATTGACTTTTTTAATGAGACACTTCTTGCATGAAATCAATGTAATTGCGGTGGACCAACGTAATCAATTTGAAAAATAACACCGCTACCCCAATGAGACTGAATAAATATATATCTATCAGCGTCGGGAAGAACAACTTCATTATTCTCAAATACTGTAGTATTATTAATTGTAACAAGGACGTACCATTTATCACCAATTCCGCTTGGATAAATATTTATTTCTAAAGTATTATTTGCTTGTTGAAGTGTTTGGGCTGCATTAACATCGTTCCATCGTTTAGTTGGCGCAACTATCATTCCCTTGCTATAAAGAATTCCTGAAATTACATTATCGGCTTTAACTCCATTATATCGTATATAGTTGTGGGTTAAGTAATAACGTCGTTTAGCAGGATCCGCGTTGGGTTTCACGTCATCACAAATCCAACCTGCATCTTGTGTGGTTGGAGCAACCTGAATTGACGGACTATTAACATCATGGTTAACTGTGCCCTGTGTAATGTTAAACCCCTCAACAAATTTCATCGTGTCAAAAATTTGAAATTCCAGCCCGCCAAATTTTATACCACTGTTACCAATAAAATCTAAATTATGTTGGTTTTGATCCTCTGTTTTTTCACTTTTTTTACGGTCTGGTTGTATGTAACCTGTAGGAAAAGTGATTGTTTTATCAGTGGCATCCGTGTAACTTGAAGTTGTATTTCGTACGAAAGCGTACGTTAAATTCAATCTAAAACCGTTTGGATATGTATCAACCATAAAAGCATCGCCTTTGGGATTTGTTATAGATTGGACTGGACCTTTGCTATCGTAAGCTGAACCTACTGGTCCTGATCCTTCAGTTTGTGGACCTACTGCTGTTGTGTAATTTGCTGTTGTTGATGTATCGATTGGTGTTGTAGGTGTTGTGACAGTATTGTTGGCTTCAATTTTCCATGCGCTTGGTACAACCCATCCGTTTAATGTTTGCTTTACGTCAAACCAAACAGAATCAGACCCTAAATTGGTTCCGTTGGCATCGAACATTGATAAAGTCACCGAGTCGACACTAGTACCGACGGCATTTTGGGCTCTTGCAAAATAACGTTTCGTAGTATCTATATTTTGATTCAACGTAATCGGCACATAATCGTTATTAACATCCAAAGTAACCACTTGAAGGTTACTCGTGCAGTTAAACTGAAAATTAGTTCCCGCTGGCGCACTTGCTGCCAATACTTTAAGTTCAACTACTTTGTAATCGGGCGGTACGATGTCAGGATTAATCGCAGGGAAGTAAGTAATGGGTTTGGGAATATTTGCGCCCATATTGCATTCCGCTACAGCACGACTTAAATTTTTTAACGGATCAGTAATATAACCGTTATTGTCTGAATCCGTTTGGAGAATATTATACCGTCTGCTCTTACTGTCAACAGATGCTCCGTAAATACAGCCAACGAAGTAACGCGGTTTATCAGGGAGATTATGCGAACCTATCATCCATTTAGAACTAGGTACACTTACTGCTCCTTGATTGGTTGTAGTTTGTCCTTTCAGCACTCCATCAATATAAATCTCCCAAGCCGTCCAGTTGTAGATTCCCTCACATAAATCTCTTTTCCAACATGTTCACTTTTGTTGAAGTTTGCTTGAACAAGATAGTTTATTTGATTTACCCACGAACCACATTCAAAATGTATCGTAGGCTCAGAGCCACGACCTCGTATTCGCAGAAAATTTTCAGGATAGGTATTATCACCATCCCTTTTATTGTGCGACACGATGCAATGAAATCCATTTATTACATCATCAACGCTATTTATTTTAATTTTAGCTGCAATACGAATAGCACCCGTAATTTCAGGACCATCAGTATTAGTAAACGCAACTTCTCTTTGACCGCCAAAATAAGCGTCATCGTAATCAAAATTCTTACTCAACAGTGAATTAATTGACATTTTTACCTCCAAAAATTGTTTAAATTTCAACATTAAAACCTAATTAAATCTTTTCGCTAACTCAAATATCTAAAACATACATAATTTTGACGATCTCAAAAATAAGATGTTCAGTTATGTTTTTTCAGTGTTCACGCATGTCAGAGAAAAGGTCTAATAATTATCGTTACGAAAAATGACAGTCTCGAAAACAAATTTCGTAACAAGAACAATTCGACCTCTGTTCACCGAAACAAAAAACAAATTGTTCAAGGCAATAGGGGGACATTCTAATTTAAGTCGAAAAGATTGTCAAGAAGAATTATTAAAAAATTTCCTCCGCCGGACTTTTTTAAGAATAATTTAAAGAAATAAAAAATTATAATCACGTTGTAAAAAAAGTTGCAATAATAGCAAAAAATTAAAAATTTGTTATAAAAATTTTTTCGTCCCCAATTTAGCAACTTCCCCAAAAGCACAAAAATTTTTTAGGGACAAAAAGGACGATGTAAAAAAATCTTTGTAGGGACGCACGGCTGTGTGTCTCTACGTGAATCATTCCTAATCACGTAATAAAATTTAATGAGGTAATGAGGTTAATTAGGTGAGACAATCATTGGCTACTGAGGTTTTTTGATGAATCGTTAAGAAAAATTAGGTTGGAAATAAGGTTAGTCTTCATGAAATTGACAATGAATGATTACATGAAAGTTAAATTAAAAAATGTTGGCAAAAAAACGAATTTTAAAGTAAAACGACTGTAACAACGCCATTATAATCAGCGAATTTCTTGACCGCATTCGTCCGCGAATCATACTTCCAACTCTGCACTCCGCGATCAAAAAATTATTTGTAAATTATTATTAACTTTCTTGCATCAATTTTAGTTTATCAATTGTTGGCGGTTTTATTGTTGATGGCAATTTTGGGAAATCATTTTGCGCAACAGAAAAGATTTTGTCCTTATTAAATCTTGTTTTCAAAGGTTTGCGATCAACTAACTTGAACGGCTTCACTGGCATGACTACTCCACCGCCGTTTGATTCCAATTTTTTTAACCACGAATTTGTACTAATTTGCGCGAATTATTTTAGGATAATTTAATTCGTGATCAATTTGTGAAAATTAGCGGACAAAAAATAACACCAATATCTTCCGTCCCAATCCAAGCTCCTCCGTTGCCGTCAGAGATTAAGGAAAAAATAAATTTAACATTGAGACCGCAATTTGTTTGACAAGCGGTTCAGTTTTATTTTGAGCAATTGAATGATCTGAAAG
>JAITDV010000410.1 GCA_031282385.1 Planctomycetaceae bacterium
CTTTCTGTAACTTCATCACCGGGCAACTGATCAATTTTTTCAGCGATTTCATTCCAACCGCGTAAATTAAAATAACCAATACAACAATCAGCCCTTTTAGAAAGTTCTAAAGTTTTGCCCAGACCATCCGTTAGGATATGTTCAATATTGTCATAAATTGTAGGCATAAAATTATAAAGATAAGTTGTAATTATTAAGTAACCAAAATGTTTTCTTATAGTTAGAAACAAGTTTGAAATAGTTTTTAATAGGTCTTTTTATAGCACTATTCATTGGAATATGCAAATATTCCGTAAAAATTGTCGGTGAGATGAGAATTGACGGATTTAAAAGGGATTAGGTGAGAAAGGAGGATGTATTCCTACAAAGACGTAATGTGTGTTGTATCTCTACGGTATTCCTTGCTGGAATAATCATACAATACCAAACGCAAAATAGAAAAACTACATTCAAGTGAAATTATACAATTCATTTTACCCACGAAATTGACGTGAAATAAACACAAATAAGTTAGTGTAAATTTTGTGAAAATTCGTGGGTAAAATGAGTTTTTCAACTGTTCGCACTTTAAATTTCCTTTACTACTGCCTGCTTACCTTTCGGAAAGCAGGCAGGTTTTTACGCTCATTGTGTTGCGAAATTCAATAGTACAAATAGAAAGTTACAATTGCCGTATTTGTGCGGCAGAATTTTAAACTTGCATGTTTGGGAGTATTACGGGCTTATGAATAGTCCAGTTGCGTACCATAGCCCGTTTGAACTTTGTACCATGTCGTAGGCATAGTATTTTTGTTTTGCACGTACACATTTCCAATGAGCTGGCGAACCACGCCAACCACGAACACACGCTAACGCCGCCTCAAAATGACCACTGTACAAACCACTTTGCGCACAAACTTCCGATATCCCTTCTCCCAAAACAGCTCGCACTCTACTTGACCTCGCACTAAAATTGTGATGTCCAAGAATACGGTTTTTAGCTTGAAATGCCGCATGACCAGTTGCTTCCGCCAAAAGAGTCGGCTCAACTTCCCCATCCGCACTAAGCGGACGATCAGGATGAATCTTCACCGCATAAGTCAATGTACGTTGCGTCAACTTGCCTGGCGGAATCGTCAGAAAAGTTATCATCTGAAATTTACTCGGCGATGTAAAATTAATAAATGGCAAAACTCCAACAACTTCGCCATAATAAGGCGCATCATAATGCTCAAAATCAATTATCGCAAGACCAGGATGACCAACCATCTCCTTAAATTTCGGCAACTCAAGAACAGATACCTCCGCCCCATTTTCTCCCAGCACCTTTGCATCAAAAGGTAATCTCAGTACCAGAAATTGATTCATAACGTCACCTACTTCCGCATTTCTTAACACGTTTTGCTCAAATTCCTTGCAAATATAAGACATCGATCCCGATTGACTACGGCTACGAACCTGCTTTGATCCCGAATTCATAACCGGCGAAAAATCGTCGTCCTCACTAGCAGAAAAATAGATCAATAAATTTTGACCCGATGCACGAGCAAAATTCATCGCCTTGTCAAAATCATCAAACCAAGAGCGTTCATTAGCAACAAGATTGCTGCCCGATAAAACTGCTCCAAATAACAAAACACAAAAAATCAGAACTCCTGACTTAATTGTCAAAAAACACTTAACACCTCCATATTCGCCAACAGATATTATCCGTAATATACTATTTTTTGCGTCATACATCCCCCCCCGTTTACGTAATCGATACAACATGTAATAATGTTGCATGTGTTTTCTGGTATAACGGACACATTTGATGATCGACTGACCTAAAAGCGTGAAAACGCCGGTCAGCAGACATTCAAATATGAACGTTTCGACAATACCAGCCAAATTGCAGAGTAAATGTTGACACGTTTCAATGGATGCTTTAGCGAAATTGATTTTGCAGTTGCGATCATTCGCAACATTCGCATTGACAACACCATTCGCGTTACCGCTATTGTTACTACCGTTCATTTTTTACCTCCCTTGTGTTTGTAAAAAATTGTGTAATCGCAATCCCCGTTTGCCCAACATTAGAAAATTACACACAATAAGCGGTCTTAATGCTAAATGTATAACGAATCAGCTGTTTAGACAAAAGAAAATGCGAATGTTGATTAAGTTGCCTTGCAGTAGTCAAGGTCAACAACTCTCGAAAAACAGACATACCATCCACTAAGTCAAATTAAGTTAAAGCTTAATAAAATTGGTAAATCAGTATCACGTCCTTTATTTGCCGAACGTATTTTTGAATTCATCAACACAAAAGTATTGGTAAATTCAATGCGAACAGCTAACTAAACACACTTTTGATTTCCGGCTACTTGAAAACATTGATGTTGGCTTAACGGAATTTAAAATGTGAACAGTTCAAAATAATCCCTTCATCCTTCCTCCTTAATCCGAATACAAACAGAAGGTTGACAAACAAGGTAAAAGCCAATGTATCCGGTCAGAGTAATAAGTGTTAAACTTTAGCGATTAGGCAATATTTAACGGGCAATAATCTAAAGCATCCACAGAAATTTGTAAATACCCCCTCTAGCAATCAAAATTTTTTTGCCGACTTGTTCGGAAACAATTGAACAAGCTCACAATTGATTAACAACCTAATAACATGACTTGCCGACAAAAAATTGTTATAACGTTTTTCGGTCAACAAAACCTGAATTGCGTTTGATGTGTCAATTAAATTTAATTGAATTGTGATTTTTATCCGGCGAAAGTCGCCCGATTCACGATTTCAAAAAATTAACCTTAAACCAAAATTAACGATGAAAAATACGAAGAAAAAACCATTGTGTTTCGTTTCTCCCCTGTTTTTTCTCTTATTGTTTTGCACGGCGGCACTCATCGTTCCGCAAGATGCAGCTCAAGCCGCAAGACTGTCCCGTTGGCGGCACAGCAATTTTGTCAATTCAGATCGGCAGGTAAATCAACCTGACCTTACTGATACAGTTACTAAAATTAAATCGAATCCAGTTAAACCGAAGAATTCTGATTTGATTCGTTGCAAAAAACTTTTGCTAAAAGAATGCAACACGCTTATAAAGATTCTTGCAGAAGACCCGAATCGTGAGGCGGCGGAAAATTGGCGAGAGGTGTTGAAACTTGATTCGATTAAATCAATTCTTGTTGCTTCGGAGTTGCCTGATTTTAAGGTGATCAATGAGGCATGGAGTGATTTTAATCAGGACAAAACCGGTTTGCGTTGGGAGATTTTCAACGGAGTGCGTAATGAATTGCGGCGTTATCAAGTGATACATGGACTTTTGAATTTGGGTAATGATTACGAGTCGGAATTTGCGAAAGTTTGCGATAGTTTGGAGAGCAATGTTCATGAGTACATAAGAACTGCGTCTCCGGTTGCCGGTGCAACATTGAATGAGCTTGTTATTTGGTTTAATGATATAAGTCTTTTTGAACCGCGTGCAAGTCAAATTATTGCTGCTGTCCGTAAGAAAGTTTCGGTTCCTAACATTCAATTTACGGTGAGTGATCGTTTCATGTCAAATGGATTTAGTCGTGTACTTACGCGGGATATTGAGGTTAATGAGACGATTCAGGGGACAAAAATAATTGGTTCCGGCAGCATGACGGGAACAAGTTCTTCTTCAATAGTTACACGGTCAAAGGATGCCGCAATAGACATAATTATTGACACGGATATGGAAACTGAAACAACAGGTTACCATCCGCCGGTAACTTTGAATACTCGAACAACCGGTAAACTTACGGGTAAAAAACGAGTTCTGCTTGCGCCGAATAAGATTTCGGCTTTGCCCGCTACATCAACTGCAGATTTAAAAGCAGACATTTACAATGTTCGTGTCAACGCAGGTGCGTTGGTGAGTTGTATTGCGCGGCGTCAAGTTGAGGATCAGCGTGAAGATTCGTTGGCGGAGGCGAAGTTGCGGACGGAGGCAAGGTTGAATGATCAAATAGATGCGATTGTCAACGCAGAGATAGCAGATGCAAATGAACAATATCAAAAAAGTTTTCGGCGTCCGTTGAAAAATTTAGGATTGTTGCCTGAATTTAATATCTCCAGTATTGGGGCGGATAAGAATAAAGGTTTATCCGGCGGAATAAATGGTCGCGCACTTGTAGGAACAACATTTCAACCAAGTAGCACCATAAACGCACCAGACGTCAAAAATACGTATGACGTATTTGTTCAGTTACATCAATCGCTCCCGAATAATATTGCGGCATTTGCTTTGGCGGGCAAAAATTTTAATGAGTCTGAATCAAATTTGAGTGAGCAATTTAGCGAAATTGAATTATTGCGTCAGATTTTTGAACGTAAGGATGATCAGGAACCGATTGCAATAAAATTTGCGGAAAAGGCACCGACTGTAATAACGTTTGAGGAAGATATCGTTAGGATTGTGATCAGGATAAACGCCTTTTTTCAGAACGGTACAACGTATCCCGGACTTGATATTACTTTAGTTTACAAAATAAAAACTGAGCAAACGGCAAATGGAAATCTTGTTGTGGTTCTTGAGCAGGTTGAGAAACCGGATGCAATGCTTAGAGGTAAAACAAAGGTTTCGGCAAGAATACAAACAATTAGGACAATTGTAATGCGGCGTTTGGAATCGGTTCCGAAGCGTATTGAGTTAAAACCGTTCGGATTGAAGTGGAAGGGGTGGCAAGACAGCGGCGAATTGGCACCCGTATTTGCAAAATCAACAAGCGGTTGGCTGACTATAGGTTTCAATTGGATTCAAAAGAACAAATAAAGGAAACCGTTGGATTTTATTTCTTAAACAAATGCAAATATAATACTCGTACTATGACTATAAATTGCGCGACTCAAAAGCGTAAAAGCCTACTTGCCGATATAGGTAAGCAAGCGGCGACAAAGGAAATGAGAGTATGAACAGTTAATAATTTTCAGGATTGATGAATAAAAATTTTTTATCTGTCAATTCTGAAAATTTGTTTATTTACGGCTTTCAAGTTAAAAGAGGTAAATTTAGATTCTGTTTTTGAACATTGTGCTGAACCAATCTGGTTCAAGATTTTTTGGTTCGTTTGGGTTTTCTGGCGGCGTAATTAAATCGGAGGCGCGCTCTACAACCGTAAATCCAGATTGATCGCGGCTGAAAATCCATACGTTTTGCGGATGAGTTGCGTCGGCTAATTCGGCATTTTGGGTGGTAAGCATGAGTTGTGAACCGTGAGTTGAAACATCAAATTTACGCAACAAATCCGCCATATACCAACAATGAATTCGATCAAGACCATTCTCCGGATTATCAAATGTTATCAATGGCGCCGGCGACGGTTCCTCCAACCTCAAAACATACGAAAGAAGCCGAATTGTTGCTTCTGACAAATGCGACGCCGGTATTGGAATACTGAGACTATCCATCACTAACGATAACAACGGATGTTCCCGATTCGTAATATCAAGTAACACGGATAATAAATTTGGAATTCCGGCAGTTATTCGGTTTATTATCGATTCTGTTTCATCGCCGAATTGATCTACAAGATAACGGATAAATTGAGACAACTTGTAACCGCGCGGATTGTCATGCGGTTTGAATTGTGTCTCATCAAGACCATAAGTTGTGTCAATATGAAAATCATCTGTTGACCAGTTCTCAAATAAATTGCGCAACGAAAACCAAACCGGATATTTCGGATGAGAATCCAACGCAGCAAGTCCCAAATGTTTCAGATCGGTAAATTCTATACTTGTAAGTTCTGTACTGCTTATTCGTTCATCTGGTGCAAGATAACGTATTGTTTTTTGACCGTTTTGGAGAAATGCAATTGGAACAGATTCTTTTCCGTTACGGTATGCAATAAGTTCTGAATCAATATACGGCGCCTTGTTTTTAATATAGCCGATACTGATTGCGTAAGTTGCTGCGATAGGTTCTCCAGGTTGGCGGTAATGAAATCCGAACGACATTGTCCCTTTACCGCCGTGTGAATATATTGTTTCATAGCCGCCTCGTTTGCCGCAAGCGTAATCAATTCCGTGACAATAACAGTCAGAAACAAATTCAAAAGCATCGAGAACCGAGCTCTTGCCTGAGCCGCTCAATCCTGTCAACAATGTAGTTGTTCCGAGATCAAACGGCAACACCGAAGCAGGATCCTCAACATAGACAAATTGAGGAAACGCCGTACCGATTCCGACTTGTTTAAGTGACTTAAAATTACGAATCCAAAATCCTTCAAGCATGTTATCTCAATTAATACAATCAATACAAATGTTCGCACAACAAAAAACATATAATCTACACCGAACACAAATTAGAATTCGGTAACACGAAGTCAATGCGGTTTTTTTGATAAGTAAGACAATGCACATTACAAAAAATTAAAGTGCGAACAGTTTAAAACAATATAACGAACCGGTCAATCACACCTATCGAATTTGTCAACTCACACCAAACCTTTTTTCGCAACAAAACAACAGAATGTGTAAATTTCACAGTACAGTTTGTAACTTCTGAAATTTTGTCCGTTCTGTCAATAATTCACACACTAGCGGAACAAGAAATTGCCTACCCTCAGTTGAAACTGAAGATTATTCACGGAAAACTCCTACAAAGTAAATGTTGTCATAGTTATTAATACTGCTATAATTTCCATATCAATAGTTTTAAACTGCTCACACTGTAAATTTCATTTGCCGCCGCTTGCTTACTTATCGGAAAGCAGGCTTTTACGCTCTTGAATCACGCAAATTATAGTACGAACAGTATATTGGGCTGAATTGTATATTTTGCCCAAAAAAATAAAACAATCAAAAAAACTTTTCCCCAATCCAAAATTAAAAACAAAAATCCAATGCGATTTTCAACAATAGCAGTTCACGCAGGTCAAAGACCTGATCCTCATACCGGTGCGGTTTGTGTGCCGGTTGCACTTACTTCTACTTTTGCAATGGATGGTATCGGTAAATTACGAGGCGAATTTGAATACGCCCGCAGCGATAATCCAAGTCGGCACGCTCTTGAAATTTCAATTGCCGCAATTGAATTCGGTAAATATGCGTTAGCGTTCGCATCCGGTCAAGCGTCTTCAACAGCAGTTTTAGACTTGTTGCAACCCGGCGATGAAATTGTCACTACCCCTAATGTTTACGGCGGTACGTATCGGCTTTTCCACTACGTTTATAACAAATATAACATCAAAATTAATGTCGCCGCCAATACCTCGCCCGAAACAATCAATAAAACTCTCACCGAAAAAACCGTTCTAGTTTGGGGCGAAACGCCTTCAAATCCGCTTCTGGACTTATTTGATATTGCTGAAGTTGCCGAACGTGTTCACAATTTCCGTAACAAAAAAGGCACGCAACCATTGCTCGTCATCGACAACACATTCCCAAGTCCGGCATTCCAAAACCCGCTCCTACTCGGCGCAGATATTGTTACACATAGTTGCACAAAATATATCGGCGGACACAGCGACGTAATCGCAGGGGCAATTGTTGTCAATGATGACAGGCTTTACGAAAAACTAAAGTTCTACCAAAATGCCGCCGGCGCTGTACCGGAACCGCTAAGTTGTTTTTTACTTCAACGCGGCATTCGTACATTGCCGTTAAGAATGAAAAAACACGAAGAAAATGTTTACAAAGTTGCGGAGTTTTTGCGTAACAATATTGCAGTCGAACAAGTGTTTTTCCCAGGTTTCACAGATTTTCCGCAGCATGAACTTGTTGCAAAACAGATGCGAGGATTGCCCGGTATGGTTTCATTCAAAATTCACGGCGGTATTGATAACGTAAAAAAATTCTTTGCCGGACTGAAATTGATAATTCTTGCGGAAAGTCTTGGAGGACCGGAAACATTAATTTGCCATCCCGCAACTATGACTCATGCCGCTTTACCCAAATCGGAACAAGCAAAAATAGGCATCACCGATAACTTGATTCGTTTGTCTGTCGGGTTAGAAGACCCCGAAGATTTAATCGAAGATTTGCAAGAAGCGTTCAACACAATTTGACCAAATATACTGTTCGTACTGCAAATTACGCGACTCAAAAGCGTAAAAGCCTGCTTTCCATATAAGTAAGCAGGCGGCAGTAAAGGAAATTTAAAGTGTGAACAGTTTATAAATCATTCCTTATCGCACGTGAGTTTGCGGTTTCAATTATATGCTCATACTTGCATTACACCAAAAGTCCGCAATGTTACTAAAAAAAGAAAACCGTATTTCCAATTGTCAAGAATAGACCTTTTCTCTAACCTAAAAATACATCAACGCAACAAAAAAACTACAACGAAAAAACGCCTTTAACTCCTCCGAGACCACCCCTAACCCCTCCTTCGGAGAGGTCAAGGGTGGTCTCCTACAGGTTAGCGAAAAGGTCTAGTTTACTTGACGGTTACGCCGTTTCAAAATATCACATATCAAAATCGAAAAATTTTGACTAAAATAAAATGAGCAATACACACGAAGTACAAATTCGAGTTCGCTACAAAGAAACCGATCAAATGGGAGTCCTCTATCACGGCAATTATTTTACATTTTTTGAAGTAGGTCGGACGGAGTTGTTGCGCAGTCAAGGTTATACTTATCGTGAAGTTGAAGAATCCGGCATTTTGGGCGTGGTTGTCAAAGCTGAATGCGCTTACCATAAACCGGCAAAATACGACGATCTATTGACCATACAAACCACAATAACAAATATATCAAAAGCAAAAATTGAATACGAACACAAAGTATTCCGAAACAACGAACTACTCGCAACCGGTCATATCACACTTGCTTTCGTAAACCGTGAAGGAAAAATCCAAAGAATACCCGAAGTAATACAGAATATGGAATGCGGAATCAAAAGAATTGAACACGTAACAACCAATGAAATTCGCTAGGTTGCTCTTTCCCGCCAAAGCAACCTCGGTAAACTCGCAAAATATATCAATACCAAATACACCTTAGAATTCGTTGGCACAATTGCATTATGCTGTTCGTACTATAAATTGCGCGACTCAAGAACGTAAAATCCTGCTTTCCGATAAGTAAGCAGGCGACAAAGGAAATTTAAAGTGTGAACTGTTTAAAACAAACCAAAAGTCCAATAACTAAACCCGCACAATTTAACAAAAACCCCAATGTGAACTGTGCAAATTGCAAACAGTTTCAGTTTATACCGCTCGTCCTATTGATTGCGCGGATCAAAAGCGTCAATGTCTGTTTTCCGATAGGTAAGTAGGCGGAAGTAGAGGAAATTAAAGTGTGAACTGTCTAAAAAGGTATTTTTATTATGATTAAATTAGGTATTTTTTGCGTGCTATTTTATGTGATAACATTTTTGTTCGAGTTATCGCGTTTCTTTTTTAGCGGAGCGATTCAAAAGTTTTTCTCGATTGTTTGTGTGTTGGTTGGTTTTATTTTGCATACGGTTTTTCTTTATTACCATCACGTTGCGGCACGGGGTCATGTCAACGGCGCTGAAATATATTTTTTTATGACTTCGTGGAGTATTATTCTTATTTACTTTTATCTTTCGTGTTATCATCGCGGGGTGCCGTTTGGTTTATTTTTTTTGCCAATAGTGTTATTGCTGATAATTGGCGGAGTAATCATCTCATTCATCACTCCCAACGAACCGATTACAGGTTTGGTTGTGTATAATCCGCCGGTTTTGAAAATGTTTCATGCAATAACTTTTTTTCTTGCTACGTCAAGTATCTGTATTGGTTTTGTTGCGGGATTATTTTATCTTGTGCAAGATTGGCGGCTACGGCACAAAAGACCGGTTGGAATTTTGCGGTTGCCTACAATCGAATGGTCTGCGTCAATTTGCCGCAAAGCTCTCGGCGCATCTACATTCATCCTTGCCGCAACAATATATTTCGGCTGGCTTATGCAGCCGCAATCAAAATCACCAAATATTGTCGTCTTGTATGATCCTTTGGTAATTGGTACACTTCTTATGTTTATTTTTCTGATACTTTTCTCAGGTGTATTACCATTACGCATATTTCGCACCGAAGGAAAACAAGTTGCCGTCCTTACATTGATTACTTTTATTTTCTTGCTTCTTACACTGTGCTTCGCTGTTTTTGTCAAAGACGCACATTGGAAAAGAATCAATCCCAAAAATACTCATTCAAATAATACCCAAATTGTCCCGTCACCCAACAAATATAATCAACCTTTTAAAATGTTCACATTTGAATTTTCATTTACCGTCGCCTGCTTACCTATAGGAAAGCAGACTTTTACGCTCTTGAGTCAGGCAATTTATAGTACGAGCAGTACAAAGTATGAACAGTTTATAAAGTACGAACGATTTACAATATCATAATCATATTATGTCCGAAACTAAATTACGTGAATATTGTTTAGCGGTAGCTGGTCGCGCGGAAGCGGCGGCTTATGAGATGGCTTGTGTTAGTGGAGCTGTCAAGAATGCGTGGTTGCATGAAGCGGCAAATTTAATTGAATCGCGAACAGATTATATTTTGGCGGAAAATCGCAAAGATATTGAAGCGGCTTCGGAATTAGCTCCGGCAGAAATTGACAGATTGTTGCTGAACCATAAACGGATCAACGATATTGTAATTGCAATCAAGGAAATAGAGATGTTCCCTGATCCTGTCGGCGGAATTATCGAATCGGTAGTTCGCCCTAACGGACTTGAAGTTCAAAAAGTACGAGTGCCATTGGGTGTGATATTTTTTATCTACGAATCCCGCCCGAATGTTACGCCGGATGCAGCTGCGATTTGTGTTAAAAGCGGCAACGCTGTGATTTTACGCGGCGGCAAAGAAGCCATCAATTCCAATATTGCGTTTGCAAATATTTTGTCTGATGCTGCCGTTAAAACCGGTTTACCGGCAGACGCTGTTCAACTTGTCCGAACAACAGACCGTAAAGTTGTCGGAGAATTTCTTGGCATGGCGGACAAGATAACAATTACAATTCCGCGCGGAGGTGAAAGTTTGATTCGGCGTGTTGTTTCTGAAGCAAAGATGCCGGTGATAAAGCATTTTGCCGGTAATTGTCATGTTTATATTGATCGTGCGGCGGATAAAAATATTGCTGTTGCGGTTACGCTAAATTCAAAATGTCAACGTGTTGGAGTTTGCAATGCTGCAGAGTCATTGATTGTTCATTCGGAGGTTGCGGATACAATTTTGCTGTGTGTTTTAGATGAACTTTCGCAACGCGGAATAGAAATTCGCGGTTGTAACAAGACGTGTAAAATTTTCCCTAAAGCAATTCCGGCAACAGAAACTGATTTTGGACTGGAATATCACGACGCAATTATTTCTGTAAAAATCGTTGATTCAATTGACGAAGCAATTAAACATATTAATTTTTACAGCGACAAACACACAGAAACAATTATTACAACTGACCTGACGGCAGCAAGAAAATTTACCGCAAAAATCGACAGCTCGGCAGTTCTAGTAAACGCAAGTACACGATTCAATGATGGAGGTCAAATCGGACTCGGTGCAGAAATCGGAATCAGCACTGACAAGTTGCATGCAAGAGGACCTTGCGGTATAAAAGAGTTGACAACTTATAAGTACATAATTTACGGCAATGGACAAATTAGAGAATAAGTAATATTTCAGTGGAATTAGTGTTTTGAATTAATTACTAACTCATGTTGCGCAGGGACTAAATATCAGTTTTTCCTTCGTCCCAAAAGGGGCGGGGAAAAATTTACATTTCTACGGGATGTTGTTTTACCGAATTTTAAACTGTTCGTACTTGAATTTTTCTTTACCGCCGCCTGCTTACCTATCGGAAAGCGGGCTTTTACGCTCTTGAGTCAGGCAAGTTATAAGTTATAGTACGAACAGTTTACTTACAGTGTGTAACATGAGTTAGTAAGAAAATAAGGTTGTTTACTCGATATTCACGTGTTCAAAAAATTCCACTGAAATATTACGAAAAAATTAAAAAACATTAATGAAATTTTCGTTACAAGAAAGTATATTGCAATGTTCCCGATTAACGCAGGCGTCGCATTCTAATTTTTATCCGGCGTTTTCCTTTTTGTCCAAAGAGCGTCGTGAGGCAATGATAATTTTATATGCTTACACGCGGTTCACGGATGATTTGGTAGATGTGCCTGAAATTGATCCTTCAACGGGCGTTTTGTTGCCGGTTAGTACGCGGCGGAAACGGCAAAGATTGAATCAATGGTGTGCGGCGTTGGAAGCGGCACTTGGCAAAATTGATGGTACGGTTGCCCAAATAGACAATGCTGAAAATTCGGCGAGGTTTGAAAAATTGTCTGAACAATTTCCGTCGTGTACGGGTTTTGTGTTGTTACCTGCGGTAAAGATGATTGTGGACAAATTTCATATTCCTATTCATCCTTTTTTTCATTTGATTGATGGGGTTGATGCAGATATTGAGACGCGGCGTTTTGGTACGTTTGATGATGTTGCAGATTACTGCCACCAAGTCGCAACTTCTGTCGGTTTCGCCTCACTTGCAATTTGGGGAACTGTCAAACCATTGTTTTCAGACGAAGTAGTACATGCCGCCAAAGCGACCGGAATCGCTTTTCAATTGACAAATATTCTGCGGGACATGGTTGAAGATTTTAGAGACGGACGATTATATTTGCCAATGGATGAAATAACACGATTCGGTTTGACAGAAAACCAATTCGGTTCCCTGCTCAACCGAGATACATGGAACACAGAAAAATATAACAAAAACAATAATAAACAAGACGAATTCAGTTTGGCAGAACGCATAGAACAAATGGAAAAATTTGAGGACAAATTTGATCAGATATTGAATAAGCAATTTGAACGTTGCGAAATCTATTACACAAACTCCGCACAACTCTACCAACTAATCAATCCACAATGCCGCAAAGTATTCGGTATGATGTGGAGCCGTTATCATACGTTGTTCCGAATAATGAAACGTAATCCGAAATTAATTTTAAGAAACAAAAAAATCACTCTATCAAAATTGCAGAAGTTAAAACTCTATTTGCAATGGAAATTATTACCTCGTTTCCGCCTAAACTAAAAAATATCACTCAACCACAATTTCAAAAAAAAATTTAAAACTTTTTAAACTGCTCACACCTTAAATTTCCTTCACCACCGCTTGCTTACCTATCGGAAAGTAGGCTTTTACACTCTTGAGTCACGTAATTTATAGTACAAACAGTATATTATTTCAAGAACCCATTCCCAATAAAATTTAACAAACATCCCCCTTCAAAAAACTATGAAAATTGTAATTACGTGTTTTGTGTTATTTTTTTCCACGACCTGTTGTTTTGCGGCGGAGCCGGTTTATTTGGACAGTAT
>JAITDV010000416.1 GCA_031282385.1 Planctomycetaceae bacterium
TTTTCAAGAAATCAAAAGTTATCTGATTGAGTGGCGCATCCATTTTTTTTAGATGCATAAATTCCCATGCCACAACAGAATCAGGGAACAAAAATACTGCTTTGATAAAATTACAATCATTTACTTCTTTGATTCCGTGTTGAAATTTTTCATTGCTCGACGGCTTAAAATTTTCGAATCGTTTGTTGATATATTCTTTTCTCTCCGGCAATGAAAGATTATAGTAACCGCAAATCGCGTTCATTCTTTGCGGTTCTAGCAACATTAGCACAAGTTGTCTATCAACAAAATAAATCATAGAAAAAAAAGACACAGACTTCGCCCCTACAACTATCATGTAGTTTTCCTTGTACACTGCCAAAGTTTGTGGTTTGCCGTCATCTTGATGTACAAATTTTATTTGTGATTTGTCATCGTTTTTTGTTTCATTATTTATCTCAAAATATTTTTCAATACATTTCGCCTTATCAGAATTTTTTTGAACATCAGGCAATACAAAATACGCTCCAAATTTTAAGTCTCGTATGTTTAAGATGATATAAGTATGTGTAACTCCGCATTCGATTATAGACGAAAGTTCTTGCCATAATTTTTCAGAATTTTTTCTATCATTTCTTTGACTAATTGTTGTAAAGTTTTGCCGTATTCTTTCGTGGAAACTTTCAACCTTTGACAATCCATCAGCAATATTGGCAAGTTTATAACTCTCCTTCACCGCAAGCAAATTAATATAACAAACGATAGCCGTATCATTATCAATAAACGGCGAAATCTCATCAATAATTTTTTGCGTTGATATTGGCAATGTTTGCTGAGCATCTGTTGGCTGGCAATTTCCAAATTTCGTTGCGCAAATTACAAAAAAAATTGTTATCGTTACAAAAAAATAAAAAATCTTTTTCATCGGTATTGTTCTCATCGGATTGTTGATATCAAAATCAAACAAATTAATCTTATTCTTCAAACTCAGATATTATATTCATTACACATAAAATTTCTGTTTTTAAAATACATAAAATGTATTTTATACTTCTTAAAATCCGGTATATTTTATAATATTTTAGAAACAAAAATCGAACTTTAAATATGTGGAAAGTATAGGTTAATGTGGCGTTGGATTAGGTTCACAAAGTGAAGTTCCTTTCTGCGGTCTAACCAAAAGATATGCTTCCGAACATGGTCCCCAAACTCCACCATCCAATTTCAACGCAGCATCAGCAGGTTTCATATCAAAGAAAAGATGACCGCCGATTGTGGCTAATGTTCCTTGGTAATAATCTGCTGACCCCATTCCAGAGCCCTTTGTGATTAACTTACCATTATCAGTATAACAACATTGATTGGCTGAAACAAATGCATTCGGTACCGTTACATTGCCAGCAGGCGTGGAAATTATTTCTTTATGCTTTGATCGAATACAAAAGGCTGCGCCAACATGGTATCCACACAGTTCCTTGCCACTTACTGGTTCCCGCCAATCTTTATGAGTTACATTAGAAGGTATCTCCCATTTTTCACCGTTTTTCACAAGTTTACAAGGGCAATCTGGTAAAGAAGCAACCCAATCTAAATCTTTGTTATTTCCATACCACGCTGCAAGACCTTGCGGAAAACCTTTAATTCTGAATGGAATAGTAGTTGGATCTAGAACTGTTAAGTCATAACCATTTAATGCATAACCACATGCTTTTAGACAACGTTCACGTTGTATTGCATTAGTATCAATTAACCCCAAAATTCCATCCATGTTTATAGGAAAATCTCTTCTACATTTTGTTTCACATGGAGTTGCACTACATCCTAAAGTATTAAAATCAGGCGCATTAGCAAGTCCAAAAGAGTCTGTAATGAATATAATAATATTACTACTATACCTATATAGATTATCATCCCCCCCATCAAACCCAATCGGATCTTCGCTCAACCAACGTCCAACATCCGAATCGTACCAACGGTTAATATTCCATTGCAAGTTGCTGCTTTTGTCGGTTAGTTTTCCGGTGTAGGCGAAGAATATTGATTCGGGATTTTTCGTAACGGAAATTAATTTGCCGAATGAATTATACTCAAGATGATCGGCAACTTTGCCGTCTGATTTTATAATATCACGAATCGTGTTTAAGTGATCGCCGAGAGTCCAGGTTTCATTGTCGCAAAGTAATTCGTCTTGTTTGGTTCCCCAAAGGTAGCGGTGAGTTGGTTGCATATTTTTATTGTCAAATTGTAAAATGATTTGCCAATTGTCGTGGACAAAGTAAGTTTCGTTTTTATCTTGTGTTCTTTTTACTAGACGATTTTGATAATCGTATAAGTATTCAATTTCACTTGTTGGTGTTGCAACTTTTATTAATCTGTTGCGGTTGTCCCAAGTGTATTTTGTGGTTTTTCCGTCTTTGATTGATGTTTTGGCAATTCGGTTGCCTTCGCGATCATATTCGTAACGATAATTCGCATCCGATAACAAACGATTGTATTTGCCGGTTTTATAAGTTTGGTTTTGTCCTTGAATTTCTGCGGTTCGACGGTTGCCGTTTAAGTCAAATCTGTATCTTTCGCGCGGCATGTAATTATATATTGCATCAATCAATTGAGACGTCTTATCGTACATGTAATTCGATGTGTTCGTTTTCGCCGGTCCGTTTAAATACGTAAAATCAAAATTCGTAATCCGATT
>JAITDV010000526.1 GCA_031282385.1 Planctomycetaceae bacterium
ACAATATCACTCAAAAACGCCGCATCTGTCGTCTTAATCTCGATTACATCACCTTCACTTGCGGATTTGATTGCCGCTGAAAGTTTCATAATCGGCGCAGGACATTGCAAACCACACGCGTCAATCCTAATCGTCTTGCCGCTATGAAATTTATCCGGCTGAGACGATGATAAATTATTATCCTTTTGCTGAACAACATGACTTTCGCGGCGAATAATAACTTGCTGTTGCGGATGCAATTTGGGCGTCTCACCAAAAATTGAATTCCAAAGGCGGTAACCGCCGCTCAAATTATATACATCAAAACCATACTGCATCAAAATACACGACGCTGCATATCCACGAATACCAACTTGACACATAACATAAATCCTCCGCGACTTGTCAAGCTCACTAAGCCGACCCCGCAACTCGTCAACAGGAATATTTATAAAACCATCAATATGACCATTGGAAAACTCAACTTGAGTACGAACATCCAATAATATTACATTGTCCAACTTCCGCAATCCTTCCACATCATGCCAATGAAATACTTTCATCTTGCCATTAAGAATATTCTCAATAACAAATCCAACCATGTTGACAGGGTCTTTTGCAGACGAATAAGGCGGTGCATAACACAACTCCAACTCCGAAAGTTCATTTGCCGTCATTCCCGCCCTAATTGCAGTTGCAATAACATCGCACCGCTTGTCCACGCCATCATATCCGACAATTTGCGTCCCTAATAATTTTCCGGTTGTCCGCTCAAAAATAACTTTGATCGACATATTTATTGCGTTCGGATAATAACCTGCATGACTCGGTAACCAAAGAAAAATTTTGTCATAATCCAAACCCAGCTTCTTCGCAACAGATTCACTAACACCCGTCGAAGCAACCGTCATATCAAATACACGCAAAATCGCAGAACCTTGCGTACCTGAATACCGCGCCGCAATTCCACAAATATGATCAGCAACTATACGTCCTTGTTTGTTCGCAGGTCCCGCAAGCGGAATATAAGCCTGTTGCCCCGTAACAAAATCCGCAACCGATACCGCATCCCCAATCGCATAAATATCCGGATCAGAACTTTGCATATTTTCCGTAACAATAATTGCCCCACGTGAAGTAAGATCAAGTCCCGCATCACGCGCAAGCGAACTGTCAGGTTGAACGCCAATTGCATAAATAATCATGTCCGTAATAAGCTCGCCCCCGTGTTTAAGAACAATATGTAATCGGCTCCCTTTTTCAACAAAAGATTCCACCTCATTATTCAACAATAACCGAACCCGCTTGCTAATAATATGACGATGAACATCACAAGCCATATCAAAATCAAGAGTTGCCAACAGATGATTACCGCGTTGCACAATCACAACCTCTATTCCCGCTCGACGTAAATTCTCCGCCATCTCAAGACCAATATAACCGCCGCCAACAATAACAGCATTCAGCGGATTTTTTGTATCAATAAATTCCTTGATCCGATAAGTGTCAGGAATATTTCTAATTGTAAAAACACGTTCCGATTGAATATTATCAGGACAAATTGGTTTTGCCCCAGTAGAAATAATCAACTTGTCATAACTCTCAATATAAATCTCGTTGGTCTGAAGATTTTTTACCGATATTGTTTTCGTGTTGCGGTCAATAGCAATCACCTCATGCCAAATCCGAACATCAACATTGTATCGCGACTTAAAATCTTGCGGCGTCTGTACAGTCAATATCGATTTATCAACAATCTCCCCGCCGATATAATACGGAAGTCCGCAATTTGCGAATGAAATAAATTCACCGCGTTCAAACATAATTATTTCCGCTGATTCCGATTGCCGCCGTAATCTAGCCGCCGCCGAAGCACCGCCGGCTACTCCGCCAATAATTAAAATCTTCAGAATTCGATTCATAATATTAACCTCTAAATTTAATTTATGCGTACCTAATAAACTGCCGACGGCAGTAAACAAAATCTAAATCAAGAACAGTTGAAAACTATCAGAAAAATTCTATTGCATAGTTGTAAATTAACGTACAAAAAATATTTTTTGTCTATTAGAATTTACTCAGAATTTTAAGCATGGCTTTTCTGTTTTTGTAAAGGACTCTATATTGCTGCACCATGTCCGCAACAATTTTATTGCCGCCGCTTATCTTTTGCATCTTTGTCAACAATTGGGCAATACGCTCATAAATGTCTCGTCCGGTAAAATTTTTCGCATAATCATCCAACACTCGCCGAAACAAAACAAGCGTTTCATGCGGATACTTGGTTGCAAAATTTTCATAATATCGGTCAATTAAATCCACTGACAAATGTTTCTTAACAAATTCCAACAACCGATCAACAGCTTTTTCCGCAACTAAAAGTTTCGCAACATCGTCAAGTTCATAATCAAAAATTCCCGTTTTCACTCTCCGTTTATTGTAAATCGCAAAAAGTTGTTCAAACGCAGTTGTCCATTCAACATCAGTAAAAGTCGATTTATAAATTTTGAAATTTTCTAAATCAAAACTATTTTTAATAAACATAAAAGAAATTTCCCGAATTGTCGGTATGTCCTTTTCTTTTTGCGCTATTACCAAGAGTAACTTTTGCGCTTCCCAACTAGTCCACAAACAATTTTTATTATTACTTTTCAAGTAGTCATTAATCAACTTTTTTGCTTCAACAAATTTCTTCTCCTTTACTTTTTTCTCCGCTAATTTTTGGCGAAAAGAACTAATCTGAATATTCGATTCAATAATATCCCACGCTTTTTTAGATTGATTGTTAAGATTGTAAAAATCGATCTTCCGCTGCAAAATTATTTTTGCTTCGTATGATTTTTTATCATCAATTTTATTTAATAATTCGTCTTGCAATTCAATAAATCCGTCTGGATTTACTTTGTTAGAAACTTGCATAAAGAAATCATTAAACTCGCTAAATAAAGCATACGATTCATACTTGTCCTTCCTGATTTCAACTTGACAATAATCGTACAACTCCTTCAAATCAATTCCCAAATTTTCAGCCTTCTTATTATTGACAACATCTCTCAACATCTTAAACGGAACTTCATAATATTCGGAATCAATCATTTCAATCTCAAAAACGTTTCGGCACTTCTTATAAAACCATTCCGAAAACTCTTCAATACAGGCTTTACTAATCAGAACAACTTCACGATAATTCTTTTTAGCAAAACAATCACGCAACTTCGACAACATTTGATCAAACGTATCTACTTCAATTATCTCTTCGCTTTCGTAATAATAATCCTCCAGACCGTTGATTTGAACACTATTCAATGCTTTACGTAATATAACTGAATAAGGATTACTATTTGTTTCCGTTGTCTTGTTTGCAAATTCAATTTTGATTATATTTGCCAAATCTTTGTTGTAACGAGCCTGCCGCGCAAGAAATTGATACAACTCTTCCCGTGTCGCGGTTCGCAATAATTTTTCAACCGTTACATCACCTTTCTGTTTTGCATCTTTGCCTGTAACTTTTTTATTTTGAGCAATACGATCAGCGATTGCATTTTCTATCATTGCAATATGTTTACAAGGATAATAATCACTAGGACACGAGCAAGAAAACTTGGTTGTTTTTTTGCCGTCGGTTGTTATTTTAATGGTGTAAATACCATAATTTCCTCGATATTTTGCCCGCCAATTATTGGGCGAAGTTTCATCTAAACTGATAATTTCGTTGGCAGCTCTCATTATTTCCCACTCTCATTTTTTGTTTGTTAAAGTTTTAAAATTTAATCCGATTTTCCCGAATTGTATTGAACAAGTTTTTTACGATTAATTGCGCCATTGGAATTGCAAAAATCGTTCACAAATTTTGTAACAAAACAATTAAATCGTTGATTGTATAACGTGTGAAAATTCTTTTTTGATATTTTCTATTTGTTTTCTGGATTCGCGATGAATGTCAAAAGCATTTTTCATTTTTGCGCTAATTTCTTGAATGACGTTTGTTTTCGGTAAAAAAATTAACGTGTTTGCTAAATCTATGTCGGAAACATTGGGAATTGCCGCACCTGTCCGATACATAAACATTTGTTTTAAAAATAGTTCCGTTTGAAAAAAGTAGAGCAAATAATATAAATCCATTTTGAAATTTCTCAATACCCTAAAACCATTTGTACAAATACAACCGTCAAATTCTTGTGATACTAACGCTGTTGCATGTTTCGCCGTTCCGACAGAATTTCCTGCAATCGCTGTGATAATATCGCCTTCTTTAATTTCGTAACTCGCGCGACTTGGTAATTCGTGAACCTGATAGGTTGTTGAATTGATTATTTCGTAGGAATGCGCGCTGACATCAGACAATTCAACATATTCTATCCATGAATCGTTTTCTTTGAGTTTCGGTGTTTTTGTTTTTATAATGTCGCAAATCTCCCCCAACTTTACCGTTTGTCCGTCACTTAACACTGAAAACATTTTGCGGTTTTCCGGAGAGTAAAAATCGAAATCAAAACGTCCATTCAATTCACTATAATCAATAAAGAAAGAATTGGCATTATCAATCGCGATATGATTCTGAAAT
>JAITDV010000532.1 GCA_031282385.1 Planctomycetaceae bacterium
TTGGTACATAAATAATTGGGTTTTCCAGCTTGTGTTAATGCAATTCTTGCCGCTTGATATATCATTATCGAATCTCTGGCGGAATTGATTGCAGAAATATATTCTTCTAAATTAAAATGGCTAACAACAGAGATTTTTTGTTGCATAAGAACATCAAGAGATTTTCGGACAATGACTGGATCAATAAGATAATTTTCAATTTCCCGTCTTGCCCATATCCATCCCCATTGCTTCATCACTCCTAAATGGTCAGGCGTAATCCAATCTAAAACTTTTTGAGACGCTCCTGTCCATTTTTCAGGAAAATCACGGTCACGGATTGCGTAAACCGATTTTGTACCATAAATCTGTCTTGCAAGATCAACCCGTTTACGCAACCCGCGAGTCGAACCTCCCGCAACAACTTGATAGGTCAATTTTAATAATTTTTTGAGTATCCTCATATCATAACTTTGCGTGCCGCCTTCGCAAAATAATAATTTCTTTAACAATATAATTCTCCTTCATTATCAAAAAATTATTGTATCGGATTAATAGTCTATTTTAAATCAATAATAAATTCATGGAAAAACTGTATTTTCCGAAAGATTTTAAGGCTTTTCAAAACTCTCTAACATCGCCGATAGGTTCCAAAGGTTCAGGAATACAGTTACCTTGAATTTCTGTTACTTCAGAAAAATCACAAAAAATTTTAATATTATGTAGAGATGATTGAATATCACTAGGTAAATTATTAAATAATAAAGGATTTTCTGGAATAGTAATACGATAATAAGTTGAATAATTGGTAAAACCTGGTGAGGCGGAAAAACCAAATACTCCCTTTGTCCCCATTATTAAATATTCAGATAAAAAATAAGAGATTCTTTCTTCGAGAGATATAGATTTATCTGGAGTATAACCGTTGCAACAATTGTCAAAATTACTAAGAATCTGCCACCCTTTCGATTCTATAACTTTAGAAATGACCGGAGATTCTTTAAAAAAATAATTCCACATTTGTTTATGTCCTGTTATAGTTAATTTACTGGATACAGGCGCATCTCCGCCACTCGTAAAAAAACCGATATGGTTTTGAGCATCAATCGCCCACCATCCCAAATCAAGTCCTATCGCTTCGTCAAAAGAAAAATAGTCCATAATGAAATTTAATTACCCGGATTAGGAATAAATGTACTTTTTGAAAACATTTGCTGGCATAAACCACACGGGTCTCCCCATCTGGCATTACGTTTTAAATATGATTGTGTAAATTGTACTTGTTGAGGAGTCAATGAATTATTATTCATTTTTAAAGTAGCATAATTCTGAAATTCCCAACACCAACCTACTGTGTATGTTTTTCCATCAACAATAGTCTTTGCTCCATATCCACCAAAAGGTTCACACATGGCAATACAGTCAGCTGGTAAATTTTCTTTCGGAATCTTAGGTGCAGCACTACTTTTAGCAACACACATACCCGTTATTGTATCTCTTGTCGCACCAATACGTGCAGGTTGGCTATCTTGGTTCAAATTAGTTATATACATTAAGCTCGCCATAAAGACTATCTGTTTCATCCGCTAGATTACGTACCGCGCCATGTAACTCTTGTATAGATTCGTGAGTATTGGGTTTTGATCTTGTATTAAGTTTTGCTTTGGCAATACCTCGTATACCAAGCCATGTTCCTGCGATAGTAGTTGTTCCTCTAAACAGTCCCTGTTGCCATTGACCGTTTACAAATGATTCTACTGTAGCAACAAGTCCTAATCCACCTAAAAAGATATCACCAGTAAGAGCACCAACAATTCCCAAAATTTGTATAATACCACGAGCCTCAATGGCTAAATAATGGAAAGGACCAAGTATTGCTCCAAAAACCACTCCCATTTTAAATCCTTCCCAATACGCGCCAAGTGCATCTGAATGTGTTCCACCACCTAACAAGACATCATAATAACTAAAAGCTCCCCCAACCAAAGCACCAAGTCCTGCTCCAATTGCAATACTGAGACTTACTCCTGCTAATGATCTTCCGCTTGGATCAATCCCATTAACCGGATTACCATGAGCATACAGATACTTATGTAATGACGGTGGATCATTCAAATTCCCAAAGAATGGGTCAAGCCTATTGAATCTTCCTGTTGCGGGATCGTAATATCTTGCACGTAAATATTGTTGACCGATTTTTGAATCGAATTGTTCACCGCTGTACAGGAATTCAGTTAACGCAGTAGATGGGTCAAAACCAATGACATTGCCGTAAGCGTCGAATGCGTAGAGTTCGACGATTGCACCGGCAAGATCAGTTAAAACTCTGGTACTTCCATGACCGTCGAAGGTGAAATAATATTCTTGTTCTGTGCCGTTTTTAACGGTTATTAGGGCGATTTTGTTACGTCCGATAATGTACGTTATGTTCGCTTGTTCATCTGTTTCCAGGTCGGTTTCTGTCTGTTTTAAGACCTGTGAGTATCCAGTAAGGTTTAACGGATCGTTCAAATATTTCGTTTTCCGTGTCTCGAAATCGCCGTCTGCGTCCGAATCAATTTCATGGAGCGGTGAGACCCAAATTCCATCCGCGTTATAATCATAAGAAATGCGCTCTACTCTTGTTTTCATTCCATCTTCAGCGAACGTTACAGTCGTTCAGTTTATCTTGTTCGTTTTTTCAATATCAGCAAAACGAAAAGTTTCACTCGTATGAGTCTTAGATATTGCGAATCAAACGACTATCCGCATTTTGAAACAAATTTATCGTCCCAAAATGAAATTCTTGTATTAAAATCACCTAATTGTCAAAGAGCAAATGAATATTTTATCATTGACGGATACAAAATCAATGAGAGAGAAATATTTTCTTTTCAAAATTTTTTTCTCTCACAATGATCAATCCACAATTGCGGTAGGTGTTAAAGTATCATTTTGAACAAATTTATTGTTTTTAATGTTGATACCATTGACCGTTTTGTCGTTTGGGTAGGACGATGATAAAATCATATCCTACGCCATCTGGTCACCAACATTGGAGTGCGGCTATGTCACGATAG
>JAITDV010000540.1 GCA_031282385.1 Planctomycetaceae bacterium
AATATTAGTGCTAAGGGACGAACAGATTATTTTTCATTGTCAAATTATATTGGCTTTGCTTTAGTGTTAGGGCGGGCAATGGTACAAACTTCGAATTTGAAGTACCTTAACGCACTCCTAAAAGTGAACGATATTATTATTAGTGTTAAATCAAAATTGACTGATGAAGAAATAACGTGGGCTTCACAAGCCGTTGCGATGGAAAGGCAATGTGTTCAACAACTTCTTATGAGGAAAAAAATGCAATGAATACAACTAATAGAAAACTGAAATTTTTATTACTTGCCGGTAATACTAATCGTGCAAGAGCATACGCTCAAACGTTGGCGACGATTTCCGATATTGATGTTCATGGTATTTTTTATGGATTTTCAAAACGAGAATTGATGGAAACGCCTGCATCTCAAAAATCCGATGAGTTTTTCAGATCAATCAATATTCAACCCATTGATTATTTGCAAAAATTAGAAGTTACGTTTAGTAAAAATCATTGGACTAATTCTGTTATTCAGACAGACGATGTTAATAGTGCGGAAGTAAGAGATGAAATTAAACAACAGCAACCTAATCTGGTAATATTTGCCGGGTATGGCGGGCAATTGATTAGTAAAACGACATTAGATTCTGCAACTTTCCTGCACATGCACTCCGGTTCAATACCTGAAGAAAAAGGAAGTACAACATTGTACTACAGTATCCTCGAAGATCGTTTATGTGCTGTTTCAGCGATAATCATGGTTCCCGAACTTGATAGCGGTAATTTGTTGCTCCGTGTTACTTATCCGCACCCGATTAACGGAATGAATATTGACCGTGATTATGATAACACAATCAGAGCAGATACAATGAAACAAGTTTTGAAACATTACATTAGCAAAGGGCATTTACCACAAACATCATATACTCCAAATGAAAAAGAGAATATTTATTACGTTATTCATCCTGTATTGAAAAATATTGCCATTTTATCCTTAAACAAGTCAATATAAGCCACATATTTTAGAAAGCGAGAAAATCATGATTATTGATTGTTATAATAATGTATCTTTACTGAATTATTGGAAATTATGTTTTTCCACTTTTTCACCATCCTATATGCGTATGGTTGCGAGGAGAAATCGTCTAAACGACTATAAGTGGCTTTTTTATCACAAAGACCACTTATTGTTGCACAAAAAATTGACAGAACATGTTATTTTGGGAGCAGAGCGATGGTCAGGCTATGATTACGGAGAAGGTTATTTTTACCAAAGTTGTAAACAAATTGGTATTACAGGATTTCGAGATACGGAGGCGCGAATTAAACAAATTGACTTACTGCATCACACCGCAGGAAAAACGGTTCTTGAAATCGGATGTAATTCCGGTTTTATTGCCATAGCTGCAATGACAGGATTGTCCTGTATTACCCATACTACTCCCCCCCCACCATACATCCCTAATCTCCCAATATATTATACTGCTTTTGATATAGCACCTTATCTAATCGACATTGCAAAGGAAACGGCAACTTTTTTGAAATTGCAAAACTTAGATTTTCAATGTACTTCGTTTGAAAAATTCAATTCGGACAGGAAATTTGATGTCATTTTATCATTTGCCAATCATTCGACTTTTGATGGTAAAACGGAACAAACGGTCGAACAATATTTTATGCGATGCGCTCGATTTTGTGCAGATGACGGCATTATGATTTTTGAATCACATCACCCTCATTATGAAAAAAATCTTGGAGAAGTAATGCAAGTTATTGATAAATATTTTATTGAACAAAGTCGTGAAAAGGTAAAAATAGGCAACTATTACGATGTTGGTAGAACTGTTGCTGTTTATAAGAAAAAGTAATATTATGCCGGAGAATAATATTTTTAACAATGAAACTAATGTCAAATATTAATCATTCACTTTCAGGTTCAAATCATTTTTTGTTAGTGGAGAGTAGTGCGCATAGATTTTGCCGTCAACATCTCTCACTTTCGACTAAAGCCAGGACATTAGATTCACTGAAGCAACACATTTATTCAGCGAAAGTATTACCGCTTTATTTTTTTACTGTACAGGAATACAAGCAAAAGCCGGATTATATTCTTTCGATAATTGCAGAACATTTTACTAATAGGTCTGTTATTGTTCGTTCATCTTCGCAATTTGAAGATGCGGAAACAAATTCAATGGCTGGATATTTTGATAGTGTGCCGAATGTCTTACCGAAAGAATGTGAATCTGTCCGGTGTGCGATTGAACAGGTTATCAATTCGTATGGCGAATCCATTTCGGATAGTGATGAAATACTTGTACAGGAACAGTTGACTGATATATCTTGTAGCGGTGTTGCATTTACGGCGGATCTGACAACAAAGGCACCGTATTATGTAATCAATTTTGAAACAGGTAGCAGTCGCAGTGATATTATTACAAGCGGGGCAAATGGTAATTTGTCAACCTATATTCACTATAAAAAATCACCAATTCAGGCGACAGACCCGCGAATGCAACATTTGATTAAAACATTGGAAGAATTGCAGAATATTTTTGATAACGAATTTTTGGATGTAGAATTTGCATTTGATCGTTTTAATACACTTTATATTTTTCAGGTTAGGCAATTAGTTGTTAAAAATCAGTTAATATATGATGAAGACCGTCTTGAAAAATGTTTCAATAAAACGGTTCAAAAACTCAAGAATCTTAATGTTCCGCATCCGAATTTACTTGGTAAACGGGCAATTTATGGAGTAATGCCTGATTGGAATCCGGCAGAAATCATTGGTCGAAAACCAAAAACACTTTCAATCAGTCTTTATCGCGAATTGGTAATGGATAACATCTGGGCGCATCAACGTTACAATTACGGTTATCGTGATTTACGGTCACATCCTCTTATGGTTACGTTTATTGGATTGCCTTACGTTGATGTACGGGTTGATTTTAATTCCTTTATTCCGGCGTCACTCAATGAAAATATCGCGGCAAAATTAGTTGATTATTACCTTGATAAACTTGTCCAGTTTCCAAAATTTCACGACAAAGTCGAATTTGAAATTGTCCATTCCTGTTACTACCTCAATCTTTCGGAACGTCTTAAGGAATTGATTGATTATGGATTTTCGGCGCAGGAAATTAAACGTATAGAATATTCATTACTTGATCTGACCAATAAAGTCATTGATACCGATAAAGGGTTATTTTTTGATGATCTCCAAAAGATCGAAATACTCAAAACAAGATACGAATGGATTACAAAATCGGCGTTACCGGTAATTGACCGCATTTATTGGCTTAGTGAAGATTGTAAACGTTTTGGTACGCTTCCGTTTGCCGGTATTGCACGTGCGGCGTTTATTGCCGTTCAGTTTTTCAAATCACTTGTTGCTACAGAAATTATTTCACAGATTGAATATGATGAATTTATGGGTTCGCTTTGCACTGTCGCTAAAGAGATGAAACGCGATTTAGCACGTGTAAAATTCGGCGAATCCGACCAAGATAAATTTTTACAAAAATACGGACATCTCCGTCCGGGTGCTTATGATATTTTATCAGACCGTTACGATTCCAGTCCAGAGGAGTATTTCAATTTTGAGAACGCTAATCAATCGGATTTGATGACACCAG
>JAITDV010000568.1 GCA_031282385.1 Planctomycetaceae bacterium
CCTGCCTACCCATCGGAAAGCAGACTTTTACACGCTTGAGTCAAGTAATTTATTGTGCAAACAGTACACTCTCAAAACACTCTCAAAATATAAAAGCCAATAAAAGCAAATGAAAACTAAAGAAAACTAATATATGAACAGTTTAATCTCATGAGTAAATTAAGACATATCATCATTCAATTTGTAATCCAAATCAATTTGTAAGTCATTGTAGGCAATATAAGTTTTAATGCAAGTAGTAGGATACAGGAATTGTGAGTATTCTGAATTACATAACAGTAATTTGAAAGATTCTAAAAAAATAATTTTGCAACAATTCAGTTGCAGACTCCTATAATCAAAAAAGCACAATTGTTTAGATGTTAGTTGAAAAAGGATTAGATGTTGAGGTTAGGGACGAATGATAGGAGTGAACGTAACGATATAGCAATATACTGCAATTGTTGGCTACTAATGGAAACTTGATAATAGAGGTTAACAAAATGCGCCGAATTTCAAATGTCAATGAATAGACCTTTTCGATAACCTGTAGGAAACCACCCCTGACCCCTCCGAAGGAGGGGAATTATTCGCCTCCGAAGGTGGCGTATTCTTATTTCCCTCCTTCGGTGGCGTATTCTTACTTCCCCTCCTTCGGAGGCGTATTCTTACTTCCCCTCCTTCGGAGGGGTTAGGGGTGGTTTCGGAGGAGTTAAAGGCGGTTTTTCGTTGTAGGTTTTTTGTTACGTTGATGTATTTTTAGGTTAGAAAAAAGGTCTAATAATTACGCGAATTTACAAGTTGCTGCGTATTGTACTTATTATCAATATTGTTACAATGCCTTACATTAATTTTGAGATTTTAAAACTTACGATGAAGAATTTTTTCAACGCTATACTGTTAGTACTATAAATTTTTAGACTCAAGAGCGTAAAAGCCTGCTTTCCGATAGGTAAGCAGGCGGCGGTAATGCAAAATTCAAGTATGAACAGTTTAAAAGACGGACTATCCAATTACCGTTAATTGAAAAATGTTATAACCGTTTATTTGTTACAAAAAATAAAATAAGTGGTTGCGTATTGCGGATTATCCAATAATTCACCTTTAACACAACAAAACACTAATGTTTTTTTTCAAGTCAAAAGAACAAAAAGAACAGGAACGAAATATTAAAATTCATACCGCATTGGCAAAACAACGGCGAAATATTAAGGAATTGGAGAAACACGAAAAAGGATATATGGAAAAAGCGTTACGCGCGAAACGAAACGGCGATGAAAGTAATTTCAAACAGCTTTGTGGAATGATTGCCCGCACAACCAATACTCGCCGCGCGGTTGAATCGCAACTCTTACGGTTTGAAACAATGTTACAAGCTCGCGATCAGGCGCAAATGATGAAAGAGTTTGCTGTAGGAATGAAAGAAATGTCAAAAAGTATTGGCGAATCGTGTAAAGAATTTAACGCAACCCAAATCATGCACAGTTTCGAGGAAGCTATAAACAAACACGCAAACATCGAAATGCAAATGGACATAGTTCTTGAACAAATATCCAGCTACGAAGAAGATGCAAATATTCCCGAAGGCGGTTTATCATCTGAATCTATTGCAAAAATTATCGACGAAAAAGTCGCACTCGAAAATAACAACTTGGATAAACAAATCGAAAACGGTCTTGCAGCTTTACGCCAAACACTCAAACAAGTAAACTAAAATATACTACAATTTTTTTACAGACCTTGTCTCTGATTACTTCCAATGTTCAATAATTACCAATTTTTGTAACTATTCAGTCGAGTATTTCTTACGTCAACTATTATGTTACCCAAGATCAATAAATTCACGCGGGACAACATCGTTTTCCGAACGGTTCTAATATGCAAACCCTTATTTATCGAAATTACCTTTAGTAGCCAAAAATTCCCACACAATGCGCCCTTATACCCTCATGTTTTGTTTGACATTATCTTAAATTCACAATTGAAAGAATAAGGGCATAAGGGCGTGTGTTGAGGGGATCATGCTTGCTAATAAGGGGAATTGGATAAATAAGGGTTGTTTATTTTGGAGTGCCGTTTTTTTGTCTACTTCATTCCTATTCCCTGATTTTTGTCATATTATTGCATCAAATATTATTTTTCCCAAAATGATATGCCGTAAAAACAAGGGTTTCATAAATTCCGTTTCAATAATTTCTGCATCTTGAGGGTTCAAAATATATGCCGAAATTGAGTAAGATTTAATCATCTGCTCTTTTGATAAAAGTTGTTATGTATTTTGCAAAAGTCCAGTTCGATAGTTACTCTTTTTCTAATAATTTTTTTACGGAGGCGGCAAGTTGTTGGATATTTTGTAATTTTTCTTTGGCTGGTAAATCTTTTTTCGCAATGTTGGATACCAAATCGGCTATTGTTTTTGACAACATTGTTGTTGTGATTTCATCAAGTCCCTTTACCGGTAACTTGTCGAAATTCTTTTTTGGATCTGTTAACAACTCCCGCACTTTTTCATCCTTCGGGTCAACTAATAATTTGTTGACTTTTTTCAAATCATCAGCTAAACCCACAATTCGTAATTTGCCCTTTGCAAAATCATCAACATCATATCGCGCAATCAAACCGGCAGATTCAAGAAAAACCGATAAGTGTTTTTTTATTTCGTTTTCTAATTCATTTGCCTTTTCATTTCCTTTAAGCTTGGCATCGTCCGCATACAACAATTCAAGAATCTCACTTTCCAACTCGACCTTTTGCGCCAATTCCGCCAATTTACGTTCTTTGCTAACCTTGCCGATATTCGTACCGTAACCAATCACGATAGTTGAAAAAATAAGCGTCAACAACGTTACCCCAAGAATCGTTTTCGTAAACTTACTCGAACCACGCCACTCGCCAAGCATAAGACCCCAAAGCGAACTAAAAATCATAATACTCGCCATGTGAAGAGGCCAACTCGAAAAATTAAAAACTCCCATTTGCGTCTCGCCAAGTGAATAAAAGAAAAATTGCAAATACCACGTTATCCCGGCAATCGCACAAAAAATATAATTCGACAACATCGGCACCCTCAATGAACGATCCGTAGAATCAATATCTTTGACAGAAATTATTTTACCGTCGTCAGTCATCTTTTTTGCCCAAAATTGTCCGCCGCTGTTATTTTTGCGAATCAAATAAAGACACCAAATAAAATTAGTCGTAAAACCTCCAGCAAGAATTACACACAAACGCGGCAATTGCGACCATATAACCGGCGTCCCCTGCAACACCGAAAGATCAGCAATCGGTTGCGTTGCATTCATTCCGTAAGACATGCCCGCGCTCATAATTCCTGAAAATGTTGCGACTAAAATTCCCTTGACAAAATTAAATTCTTTTATTGCCGCGCGTTTTGATTCTTCCGACATTTCTCTTTCTTTAGACGTGCCGGCAATCGCAGCAATAATAATACCCAAAATACAAACCCCAAGCCCCAAAAGTACAACAACACCACTGTCCGTACCAAGAATATCACGGCTAAATCTGCCTTCAAATATCGGCGGTATTATCGTTCCAAAAACCGTACAATAACTAAGCGCAACCGCCATTCCTAATGACATCCCCAAATAACGCATTGTCAAACCAAACGTCAACCCGCCGGCGCCCCACATCATCCCAAAAAGAAATCCATAACACACCGCCGAAGACTCCGTCCGAATCGCCTCAAAAAGAACAGGTAATAAATTACTCGTAAATAAAAAACCCGCTATCCAAGGCGCAAAAATCCAACTAAAAACACCATTGGCAAGCCAGTAAACTTCCCAAGACCACTTCCTCACTCCACGAAACGGTACATAAAAACTGCCAGACGCAAGACCACCTAACCAATGAAAAAAAACTCCTAATAACGGATTCATAACTCCTCCAAAATAATTAAATTGTTCACATTTTCAAATCATTCACACTAATAACTCACAATAATCATTCACACTTGCATTTTAGTAACTCACGCAAGATTTGGGAACTTCTAAAAACTCATTTTGTTCACGAATTTCCACTAATTTTCACGAATTAAATAATTTGTGCAACTTCGTGGATAGAATAAATTTATTGTCTAAACTTGTCAATAATAAAAATTTTGATAATTCTGTCAAAAATAGATTTTAAACCGTTCACACTTTAAATCCTCGCGGAACAACATAATTTTCCGAACTGCTCTAATATTCCAACCCTTATTTGTCAAACTATCATTAGTAACCAAAAATTCCCCACAACACGCCTTTATGCCCTTATGTTTGTTTGGTATTATCTCAATTTAACCATCGAAAAAAAATAAGGGTATAAGGGCGTGTTGCGGGGACTCTGCTTGCTACTAATGGGAATTGGATAAATAAGGGTTGTTTACTTTAGTATTGTGTGTTGTTTTTATTATTTGTGGATTGCAGTTATCCCGCGACTAAATAGTTACAATAGACCTTTTCTCTAACCTAAAAATACATCAACACAACAAAAAACCTACAACGAAAAACCGCCTTTAACTCCTCCGAGACCACCCCTAACCCCTCCGAAGGAGGGGAATAAGAAGA
>JAITDV010000025.1 GCA_031282385.1 Planctomycetaceae bacterium
TTGTGTTGGAGGGTTGGCGGAAGAGTCGGAGGTTGATTTGGGCGTTGGCGGCGGCGGGGATTGGTCGGGATCAATCTCTTCTTCAATTATCGGCTTTTTTTCGCCCGTCGCCGGATCAATTGAAAGCATTCGCGAATCTATCGGGTCGGCAATATATTTTTTCGCCGTTTCAATTGCGTTTTGCAACACTTCGCTCTTTTCCGTAACAGAAATCCGTTCTAAAAACGGCGTAATCAACTTGTCCGCAAGTTCGGCGGATTTTTTGGAATTTAACATCTTGCGATATGGAAATCTGTTGTCATATTTTGTTCGCATCTTGCCAAGCGCGTCAAGTAAAACTTGTTTGTACTCTTCGTCGCCCGCTTTATCGTATTCTTTGATCAACGTCTCGACAATATTTTCGTTACGAAAAATAACAAGATGTTCAAGCGCGACGTTCCAAATTATTCGATCTTTGTTTTTCAATCCTTGAAGTAATCCCGAAATTGCAAGCGACCAAAGTCGCCAAAGTTGCGCGGAAGCGTCGCCGGCGTCGCCCGGATTATTTGTGTTGAATTGAGTGAGTAAAAAGGCGACGTATTCATTGATTTTATTTTGTTCGTCTTGGGTTGGTTTAAATTTGCCGTCAATAAATCTTGTCCCAAGAACTTTCGCCGCCTTCCAACGTTCAAATTTATCTTCCGCCGTAGTCAACCGCTTAAAATTTTCCGCATTATCCAAAAGCGAAAAATCCTCGCCCTGATCCTCAGGACGGATAACTATTACATCATCGTCTGATTCTTGAATATTTTTTTCTTGAGAAGTATTAGATTCCGTATTAGTTTGAGTAATTGGTTTTTTATCTTTTTCGGTTTGTTTGTTGTTTTTGTTCTCGGCTATCAATTTCTCGATTCTCGGAATATAAATTTGGTTCAAATCTCTTTCTTTTTTTAGCGGTGGCTCAATAGATTGCAGTTGCCATTCTTGACTTAACTTTGTGGAAGCAGATTTAAGTTGACTGAGTATTTGATCGGAAATTTGTCTTTTGTTATGAAGTCTCTCAAGTACTAATATATATCCCCATGCCGTCAATACATACCTTTCATTTAAATTCATTTTGTCATTTTGAAATTTTAACATCAATAATGGTTCTATATCCGGACGTACTTTATAAACCATTGAAATTGTTTTGCCAAAATTGAAGTAATTTATGTTTATTCCTTCATTTTTCACATTCTTTAATGCTTTAGTTACAATTTCATTATCAGTCTTACATTGGCAAATATTGTACATGAATAATATCTCCTCAATAGCGTCCGTAATATATTTGTTATAAATGGTTTGAATTTTTGTATCGGCAGGAGCAATATCTGGAAACCACCTTTTAAAAATATCAGGTATATTTAAATTATTATCAACATTCTTTCGTAAATAACCCAATACCGCAAGTCTAATATCAACATAAAATTCTCCAGACTTTTTTGATTTTAACCAGATTTCATTAAGAATTTTTTCATAGTTATCATCTAGTTTTTCCATCATTTTAACAGATAACTCCATAATCATAATTGGTAAAAAACGCGCGCCATGAGGTTGCATTTGCTTATCTGGTTCTAATTCGCGTTCTACTCCGTCTAAATAATGCTCTTTGTCCAAACAACGTTTAACATAATTAGCAGTGTAAAAAGCAATTTCCTTTTTCTGTTCCACCGACCATTCAATATGAAAACATCGCATAATACAATTTTGACAATCTTGATTCTGAGTGTCAGGTATGCGCTCTAATAAATCACAACTATAAAATTTTTCAAGTTTGTCCTTTATCGTATTCCAATCGGATGAATTTAATCTTTTATAAAGATCCGGATACGTCATAATATTAAAACTCGCAAAGATATCATTGCTCATAAACGGTATATTAAAAACGGCAAGTACAAAAATTACAAAAAAGGTTTTTGATATATGAGACGCTCTCATTTTAATTTATCTCCTTGATTTTATAAAAAGTTTTAAATTATCGTTTAATTGGACGAATTATAAGTTTATTAATCCTATTACCAATTTAGGTTTCTTGAATCTGCCGCCCAATCTTTTTCTTTATATACTTTGGGTTTGTTGTGTATTTCTTCAAGACGGCATCGTACTTCTTGATCACCATAAGATTTGTAAATAACAGCATTAGTAGCTAAAGTATGTATTGAGAATGTGTCAGAATTATTTGGTTGTGAAGCCTTAAAATATGATTTGGATGGCGTTATTTCTTCATTATCAGGTAATGCGTCAGTGTCATTGTGTCCTGCTCTTATCGCTACAGTACCAACCCTAGACCAAGTATTTCGGCAATATTGGTGGTATTTTTCATGTGGAATCAATGCCGCAACACCATCAATATATTCCTCATTTGAACCTGCAACAAAAACATCACGAGTTGGCGTTATAAAAGTAAATTGTTGTCTTGGATATTCAAATGCGCCTCTACAAAAATAAAGTTTATTGCTTCTTGGCACATAGTAAGCATTACTTGTACTTGTGGGATCAAAATTAAAATCACTAATCCCATCGATTACTTTTCCATCTTTCCAGAATTTGAACCAGCATGGCGGTTTTGACGCAGTGAAAGTAGTATTGCCGTCAACGTTGACGTTAGGCGGAAAGAATACTTTTACTTTTTGGGGAGTTGACATATTTGTAGATTTTAAGGTCCAAGAATTGTTGTCGCCGTCTTTACATTTAACTTGAACTGTCCCATAAGTATTTCCGAACCAACTATTCTTTGCGCGGGCAAGGTCGGAATATGGGATTTTTATATCCGTACCGCTTTTCTTATTACTGCTGATATTCCAAGCATTCCAAACGCCATCCGGCATCTCCCACGACCAACCATGACAATCACTCGAAGCATTCGCCTCATATTCAATATTTCTACCGACGCAAAC
>JAITDV010000594.1 GCA_031282385.1 Planctomycetaceae bacterium
TCCAAAATAATCTTTCAATCTCAATCCGATCCGGATTATCAAAAGATACTTGAAACATTTAAGCCGCTTCAAAAACTGATTGCAGAAACTCCACGCGCCGACATGCCCGATTTCGTTCCGCCAAGTTGCGAAAGGTAAAAAATCGTAACTATTCAGTAGCGGTTATGAACATTGATTTTTCTGTCCCATTAGTCCCTATCGTCCCTATTGTCCCTAAAGTTTTTTGTGGAGGGACAGTAGGGACAAATGGGACAGTAGGGACAGGAATCCTTCAATAAAAAACGCGTGATTAAAAATGAATTTTTAGAGGTTCCCAATTCTTTCAAAAAAGAGTTTTTAATGGTTTTCTTAAAATAAAATCAATAAAACATGAACATGAAAAAATTACCAATCGGAATCCAGACATTCGAGGAAATTCGCACGGAAAATTACTTGTATGTTGATAAAACGGAATATATTTACCGGATTGCCACGACAGGGAAAGTTTATTTTCTTTCCCGTCCGCGCCGTTTCGGAAAGTCGTTGACCTTGAGTACACTTGATGCGTTGTTCAAAGGGCGTAAAGAATTATTTGAAGGACTTTATATTTATGACAAATGGAATTGGAACAAAAAATATCCTATTATTCGGATAGATTGGACGGATATAAGCCACGAAACTCCACAAGATATTGAGGAGGATTTATTGGACGTTTTGAGATTGAAGGCGAATGATGAGGATATTAGTCTTAGCCGTAAACATGCTGCTGGTTGTTTGAGTGAATTGATTAAGCAACTGTATCGTAAAACCGGTGAAAAAGTTGTCATCCTGATTGATGAATACGATGCGCCGATTCTTGATGCAATAGGCAAACCCAGTGAAGAAATAAAAGTTATGCAAAAAACTCTTCACGATATTTATAAAGTATTGAAAGGAGCAGACGAATATACCAAATTTGTATTTTTGACCGGTGTTTCAAAATTTGCGGGGTTATCGATTTTTTCGGCGTTGAATAATGTGAAAGATATTACATTGTCGGAAGAGTATGCGGATCTTTGCGGAATAACTCAGGAAGAGTTGGAAAGTAATTTTTCGGAACATTTGAAAGTGGCGGCTAAAAAGTTATCCTTGACCCGCAAAGAATTGTTAGACGGTATCCGTCAATGGTACAACGGTTATTCGTGGAACGGAACAACTTCAGTTTACAATCCATTTGGTACATTATTATTTTTCAGTGAGAATGATTTCAAAAGTTATTGGTTCAGAACAGGAACGCCCACTTTTCTATTGGAGTTGATCAAAAAACGCAATGATGTTGAGTCCTTTTTGCAACCGGTTCAAACGAATGAATCCGTATTAAACAGTTATGATCCGGAACGTCTTGAAACGATCCCATTATTGTTTCAAACCGGTTATTTGACGATCAAAGCCATCACACGTGAAAACTATAAACCAATTTATCAACTTGCACCTCCCAACCTTGAAGTTCGCGACGCTTTTATTGAACACTTATTCAAATCTTACACGGAATTGCCGATGGAAGAGATGACGCGTTTACATACCAACATGCGCCGTCAGATTAAGACGTGTGATCATCAAGGTCTTGAACAGAGTTTGAAGTCAATGGTTGCGCGTGTTCCTAATAAGTTACCTATTAAGCGTGAAAGTTATTATCATTCGTTGTTGCTTGTGTGGTTAAACTTTTTGGGGTTTCAGCCGCAAGGCGAACTTTCAACCAATATTGGAGTTATCGATGCGGTTTGGAAATCATCGGATATTACGGTTGTTACCGAAATAAAATACAGCAACAAAAAAACTCTTGACAAACTGCTTGACGAAGCGTCACAACAAATTTATGACAAAAAATATTACGAAGTTTATTTAACGGAAACGAATAAAATTATTCTTTTATCGGTTGCTTTTTCAAAAAAGGAAATCGGTTGCCGGATGGAAACGATTGATAATTAAATTAAAAGTTTCAAAAAATATCATATTCAACTCCGTCGGTTTTCTACTCAAAAAAAACCAAAAGATAAATTCACAATGAAAATGTCAATTTGTTTCAAATATTTGCAATGATTTACAGGCTTAAATCTTAAATTTCCATTAAACTTAAAGGAGAAAATGTTATGAAAAAATCAAACAGAAGGCAATTTTTGAAATCCGCTGGTGTTGTTGCCGCCGGAATTTCTGTTGCAACACTTTCGCCGACAAAACTTCAAGCCGACGAAAAAACAAACCCCAACAAGGTTACCCAACCAACAAAAACTAAAATGAAACACCGTATTATTGATTTTACAAAAATTGAAGGCGTACCATGTCCTTGTGGAATATCGCGGCGTGGGTTGATTGACGAACCGGAATTTCCCGGCACAATTCATCGCACTGATATTGACCAAACCGCCAAACCGCATTATCATAAAAAGTTGACGGAGGTGTATTACGTTATCTCGTGCGAACCGGGAGCCGTGATGCAATTAAATGAGGAACAAATTCCGTTGCACGACGATATGGCGTTTTATATTCCGCCGCTCACTGTTCACCGGCTCATCGGAAAAGCTAAAACTTGTATTATGGTGTTGCCAAAATACGATTCCAACGATGAATATTTTCCGTCTGAACAATAATTTTTGTGATTGGTATGATTGAGAGTGATTAAAGAGCAACACAATATTGGTCGCTATAAATATTGGAATTGATTTTACAAT
>JAITDV010000013.1 GCA_031282385.1 Planctomycetaceae bacterium
CGCGTTGAGACCTGCAATTGGTTGAACCTTCGGGTCAGGTTTCGGCGGCGCCGGTTTGTTTTGAGCAATGGCAATATTTGACAAAATTGTAATTGATAAAATAATTATCGTTACAATAAGTCGTTTTGATTTGTCGATTTTTAATATGCTTGTCATTTGTTTATAGGTTTGTTTTGTTTTATAGTGATGACCGTTTGACATGCTATTGGACGCGTTTAATTTAGATACGTTGTTATTGTTGAAATCAAATATATTCTTTAACACTATTTATTGAAAAACAAAAAAGAACGCGAAAGAACGCGGCATTGTACTTTGGTTTTTTAGTACGTCAATATCTCATAGATTTGACTTAGGAACATGTCAGCGGATTGCTTTTTCAATAATTCCGCAAACAAAAAACTCTCATTGCTAACCTAATTTTTCCGAACCAAACAATCTCAGTAGCTCCAAGTTCCCAATAAACCAACCTCATTACCTCATTTTATACCACTCTTTTTAATGAGATAATGAGGTTGATTTGTTGGGAGTAGAGACGCAAAGCATTGCGTCTCTACAAAACTACTGAGGTTGTTTTGTAAGAAAAATTAGGTTTATTTCGCATAATAATTTGACAAACAACTGAATAGATCGGTTGTAGATAATCTATGGAGAAGTTTTTGGTTTTGGTTCGCGTTGTTTTTTGACGTAATCTTGATCTTCTTTGCGGAGGTAGGCAATTTCGATGGTAAATTTTTTGCCGTCTTCTTTTTCAAGCTTAACTTCGTTTTTGTCGGCGGAAATCAATTTTGCCGTCAACGTAAGCAAACCGTCATTCGTCCGCCACTCGCGAAAACCCTTATAAGGAATATTCAACGCTTTAAATATCTTGGCTTTTTCAGCCGCCGGATATTTATATTTTTCTAGGAGTTCGACAAGCTCATTATCTGCTCGTGGTGTTCGAGAGTAGGAAGCAATTAAATATTTATTTAACAATTCTGGAATTATCGTCTTAATATCCATGAGATATGTTTGAATACGTCTTTCATTTGCTAATACATCGTTGTCCCACAGTATTTTTTCATATTCTTTTCTGTCCACAGGATTTTCAATCGCTTCTGGACTAATTCCTGGCATATATCCCTTGTAACCGATATTGAGATAAATTTCACGATTATAATCATGTTTGGGATCAATCCCTAGATTTATGTATCTTAGTACATCCAAGTAATATTTTGACAAAGCTGATCGAATTTTTACATAATCATCGCAATTCGATGGTTGAATATTGATATATGTCGCTAATTCTAATCTGGCTTCATACAAAATCTGTATGATGTTATCTGTATTGGTTCTGATGTGTTTTATATTTTCAAAATACGTTTTTTGTGGATTATAGTCATTCAATTTATCCTCTTTAGTTTCGGGAAAAAACTGGCATAAACTCACAACTGTTTTTTCCTGACTCTCTTTTAATACAGACAGTAGATATCTAGGTTTCGTTTCTTCTGACATCGTTATTGACACAAACATCATGATTGCAATATAAAACAGTACCGTAAAAAAAACATTAAACATTTTCAAAAATCGCATTTTTTCTCCATATTGAACTGTAATTGATACGTTTTTTACTCATACACATACTCCAAAAAAGTTTTTTAAAACACTTCACGAGTTTAGTTTTTGTTGTTCACTACAGATGGATACGTTTCTTGCACGCCACCTTTTTTAACTGTCATATGCCCTTGATCATTTGTCATATCTATTCGATGCTTTACGATAAACTTCTTGTCTTTATTCTCTGGTGCACCTTTGACTCGATAAAACCAAGGAATATCCCATTCAAAAAACGACCCTGCACAATACTTTGGCGGCTGAGAACATACTCCACTCCCGACCTTATCCAAAGAATTAAGCTGATTGTGTTTATCTGGAGTAATACCTCGAAACAATCTGGTCCAACCACTTTCTGGATGTTCGCACCCCCTTGGAAATACCTTAGACCAATATTTGTCTTTGTCTGTCTCAGAGGGACAGGTACCTTCTTTAAACTCAACGTTTGAAAATGATACGGTATTAGGCAAAATATACGTCTGCCATCGAAATCCGACCAAAACACCTTTTGTAGAGGTATTGGATATACTTAAAAGCTTTTCCATAAAAATACCACTCGGTTCAATGACTGAAACTCCAATGGTTTCATATTTTTCTTCTTTTACACCGTTGATTTTCGCCCAGACTTTGATTTTTGCGGTTCCTTTATAATGTCCAGCTTGAAAATCTGGACCATTAATTCCAATCAAAGTAGCACTACCTTCATCGTTGATATTCTCTTCAACATCCATATAATAAAATTCCACAGCAGGATCGTTGGGGGTTTCCTTGTCAATGACAACCTTTGCAAGTTCCCCAATTCCTAAAATATTACGTCGCCCACGAAATAATTCTTTAGGCTTTATTTCTACTTTAAATCTCCCATCCTTAACGTTTAACATTTCAGAACCATATCCGAAATAGGACTTGGTATAAGTATCAAATTTTTGATTGCCGTTACTATCGTATTGATACTTACCTTGACCATCTACGACGGGCTTTTTGATCGTGAAGGTTACTTCGAACGTGAACGCAATCGTGTACGTTCCCGCTTCGGCACTTTTTGCCGCGACCATTACCGAATCACTACTGCCCGACTTCGGATTATAGACAACCTTATTGTCTGAACTGACCGAGTATGTCCATTTAGTACTTTGAATTGTATCCTCTCTGTTCAATGTCGGCTGTCCGTTATAACGCGCCGTCGCCGAATATGTCGCATTTACGTTTTTACCAACTCTTGCCTGAATTTCGCCGCCAACGCTTGGTCCCGTCTGTTTCACATCAACATAGACTGTAACTTGCGCAAACGTTTGACCTGTTATAAATAGGATTGCC
>JAITDV010000055.1 GCA_031282385.1 Planctomycetaceae bacterium
AGGTTAGCGAAAAGGTCTATTTGTTAAAAAACACATCAATTGACACTATTAGGAATTCACGGATTAGTAGTACATTACACCTTTTCTCTAACCTAAAAATACACCAACGCAACAAAAAAACTACAACTAAAAATCGCCTTTAACTCCTCCGAAACCACCCCTAACCCCTCCGAAGGAGGGGAATAAGAAGATGCATCCGAGTGAGGCGAATAATTCCCTAAACAATTCTATTCTACAATACTTGTGAAGTTTCCGTCTTTTAGAATGGTTTTTATTTTATCTGTTGTTTTTATGTCTTTTATGCTTCGTATAGTTTTTCCGTTTTCTGTTTCAGTGATAGTGTAACCTCTCGATAAAGTCGCTAACGGACTCAACGCTTCCACCGCCATAACATTCCGCTCAAGACGTTGCTTTAATATTTGAATTTTATTGTCAAGTGAATTGTTTAGTCTCCTTTCAAGTTGTCTTATCAAATTTTTTTTGTTTTCAATAATACGCTGCGGTTTTTCAATTACCGGATACTTGCTCAAATAGTCCAATTGATTCCGATACTTTCTCAACTTAACATTAATATTGCGTTCAATAATTTCCCCCAATTGCATCAACCATTCTGCTAACTCCGAATCTTTCATTGCCACCCGTTCTGCCGCTTCACTTGGCGTCAACGCCCTCACATCCGCCGCTAAATCACAAAGCGTAATGTCAATCTCATGCCCAATTCCCGTTACAACCGGAATCCGCGAGTTCGCTACCGCACGCACGACAATTTCTTCATTGAACGTCCACAAATCTTCAGCACTACCGCCCCCCCGCGTAATCACAATACAATCAATACGCCTCCCTTTCGCAACTTCATGCACCGCCTCTATCGCCGTAACAATCTCCTTCGCCGCCCCTTCGCCTTGAACTTGAACCGGCGTCAACAACACATCCACCAACAACGTCCGCCTTCGCAACACCTGCAAAAAATCACGCACCGCGGCACCAGTCGAACTCGTAATCAAAGCGATATTTTTTACAAAAGCAGGTAACTTTTTTTTTCGTGTAGTATCAAAAATACCTTGCTTTTCCAGTTTCTCCCGCAATTGCCTAAACGCCAACTCAAGTCCGCCAATTCCCTTCGGCTCAACCTTCGATAATATCAATTGATACCTGCCTTGCGGCGGATAAACCTCCACCCGCCCGCGGCACACCAACTCCATCCCTTCATCTATCCGAAACCGTAACTTTGAATATGTAGATTGCCATATTATCGCCGATATACTTGCGTTCTTGTCCTTCAAAGTAAAATACGCATGTCCCGATTTCGGGCGCGATAAATTCGACACCTCCCCAATAACCCAAACCTCGCCCAATCCCGCCTCCACAACTCCCTTTATTCGTAACGTTAATTCCGATACAGTCTCCGGCGCCGTCTCAACCGCTTGCGCAACATTAACCGCCGTTTCCGCTTTTACATCTTTCGGCTTCGCAAGCAACTCGTTGTCTTCAAAATCAAATAACGTTTTTTTCACGCGGTTCAATTAATCGTAACAAAAAATAGTTCTTTATTTCAAATTTACATCGGGAAAGGGTCGTATGTTGCGGTTTCAGACGCGGATTTTTTGGGTGAGTTGTTTGTTTGGGGTTGTGTTGTTACCGTTTGTGTTTGTTTTGAGGTAACGCCTTTTCTTTGATAAAAATTCAACGTCTGCTCTGATAACAATTTCGTTTGCGGTTCAACCTTGCCCGCCGCAACATCCGCGTTGTACGGACTTATTAACTCCGCCCTAATCCTATGATTTCCGCCCCGCTCCGCCTTTGTTACAACTTTCAACACCACCGTCTGCCCCGCACTAATCGCCGGAATCAAATCAAACTCGACAATGCCGTTGTTAATCTTACTCTTCTCCCCCACCGTCGAAATCGGCTTCAATCCGCCGCTGCAATAAACAAACAAACCAACATTGCCCGCCATTTTCGTCCCGCGATTGGTAACATTAATCACAAATACCGCCTCTTGACCAACCTCAATCGGTCCATTCGGAGACTCCACAAACATCCGCAAATCCGTAATCGCCTCCGCAGTAAAAACACTCGTACATTGCGCCACCGAATCTTCCTTGTCCTTCAAAACCGTATCAATCTTGCACACTCCCTCACGATTCGGCGAACACACAACCGACGCTAAAAATTCACCATTTACCGGCAACGACTCAATGTTCCACTTTACATGATTCTGCGGCATCAACTCTCCGCCATTCGTACTCGAAATATACTTCGCACCAATCGGAATCATTACCGCCAAATCAAGATTTTTCGCTTCCGCATTGCCTGAATTTTTTATCTTGATAACAACCTCCGCCGGCGAACCCACAAATTGCGTCTCCGCCGTCTCCACCGACATCGTAACTTCAGGACGCAATATCTTCACCTTCTTCTCAATTTTTGCATTTACATTATAAGCGCCGTTTGCCTGTATATTTATGTCAACACTTCTCTGCTGCTTTCCCGCCCACACAAGAACCTCTATCAACTTCTCCTCGCCGGCTTTGATTACCGGAAATATACATTCCTTCAACTCCGAACCAGTCTCCATCAATTCCAACCTTACCTTTTCCGCATCCCCGCTGCCCGTGTTGCGTACAGCAAGCAAATATTTATTCTCCGTCCCCCACAAAATCTCATCCGGTCCTTGCAACTCCATCTCCAGTACCGCCTCTTCAACTAAAATTGTTGCTTTCGTCGGCGGGTTGCGGTAGTTGTAAATAATTTGCAAATCAATTGCCTTCCGTTCCTGCGGCGTAAGCAATAACTCAAGCGTCTCTTCCTTGTTCGGTTCAATATTGCCAACCGTCCAAACGTAATCAAGCAATTCCGTTTTTGCATTTTCCTTCCTTATCTCCGTTCCGCCTGAAGTCATCACCGATGATAATTTAATCCATTGCGGAATCCCGATATTAAGCACAACTTGTTCCGCCGTTGTTCCGCCGCGATTGCTCACACGAATACGATATTTCGACTCACGCCCAACAATCACACGCGAATCTCCCTCCGTCTCAACCTCAATAAGAGGACTAACCGTAAGCCGTTTTTCACTAGCCGTCTGATTAGATTTATCCGAACTTATCTGATTAGGTTTCTGCAATTGATTGCTTGAAACATTGCGGGCAATATGAGCCGAAGATGACGCAACTTGACTCGCTGGAATTCGCGGTTCCGCAGGAAGATTCCAAGCATTGTGTTTCGTTGTCTTTGCCTCGCCGTGCGCGTTGTCCCGCGAACGGTACGACATATCCGAATACGCAGAGTTGTGATTTTGCCCAGTCCGCGTCTGATAATTGTCATTCGATTCATAACCCCAAGGATTGTGTTTCTTAAACGGGTTGGGCTGATTATCTTCTTGCCTTGACAAATTATTGACATTAGGTTCAGGATACGGAATCTCATCAACAGAATTTAACAACTCACTTGGTCTAATGTTAGGATCAATTCCAGCACCACGATTATAAGCCGCTTCGTCCGACAATTCAGGTTGCGATTTGAATATGTCTTCACGCATTTTGTGTAATCTGCTAAAAGAACTATTTTCATTGCTGTTTTTAAAATAAGGCTCGTCATCTTGCGAAATATATGTTGTCGAATTCGATCTTACCGCCGGAACCATCGAATTCGTATGATTCGCCGAATCATTTGTTTTCTTAAAACGCGAATCTTGTGAAATTGTCGGCGCTTCGGGTTGCTGGTCTTTTGGACGTACTGTAATCGGTTTTGGCGGAGTAATTGGTTGTGCCGGCGAAATTTGACGTAACCGATTATTGTTTCGATCTGAATTTTCAGATGATTTGGCATTCGAATTGTCCTCGTCATCAAAATCCGAATCATTTCCAAATATCACATCACGAATCCGCCCCAAAAAACCACCGGATTTACTTTTGCTCTCCTTTTGACCAAGCGCTTCCACATCGTATCTAACAGTTGAATCTGAATAAATTTTGGGCGAACTCGCAATATGAGAGGTACTTTGGGTCGAAACAGGAAGCGGCAATGGTTTTGGTTGTTGCGCATAAATTGACAAATCGGAAATCATTATCCCGAAAAGAATCGCAAAAATACCCGCAACAAAGTTGACAGCAATCAATTTAGTCAGGTAACGTTCCATTTCTGATAGTCCTCACTTTAACTCGGGAAACTAAATTTGGGAAAACAACACAAAAAAATATATCTGCAAAATATCTCATATACTGTTCGTACCATAAATTGCATGACTCAAGAGCGTAAAAGCCTGCTTCCCAATAAGTAAGCAGGCGAAGGTAAATGAAATTTAAAGTGTGAACAGTTTAAAACAGTTATCTATGTTAAAACCATTCGCCTACACACAATAAACTCTCGCTAACTTCCAACGGCAAAATCATTCCACAAAATCCCCAAATTAAAAATAAACCACTTCCCAATTACAAAAAACAAAACCCAAACTCAACCAAATAAATCACAATAAACCAAATATCTGTTAATCTGGCAAAAAAAGGGGGAATGCGAAAGCTAACTGCTCGAAACCAAAAAACGAAACCGGTTTCATCTGGTTATATCGACTTTAATGACAATAGGGATTAGCTGACTTTTCAGATTATTCCGAATTTATAGAAAAAACGTATTACGTCACTTGAATGTAATACAATTAAAAATCAAGAAAATACTAAATTACATATTAGACCTTTTTTCTAACCTAAAAATAAATCAACACAACAAAAAAACTACAACAAAAAACCGACTTTAACTCCTACGAGACCACCCCTAACCCCTCCAAAGGAGGGGAATAAGGATATGCCTCCGATGGAGGCGAATAAGGATACGCCTCCGAGAGAGGCGAATAATTCCCCTCCTTCGGAGGGGTCAGGGGTGGTCTCCTACTGGTTAGCGAAAAGGTCTAATAAATAATCTATTTCGTAACTATTCATTAGCAGGATTCAATTGTTTAGGAAAAAGCGATTCGGAACAAAGCA